>JBFJYX010000059.1:0-11155 GCA_041622415.1 Pontiella sp. | reverse complement strand
CGTGCCGGCCTGATTGATCAGTCGGTACGGCAGAGCAGCATTTCGTGCCAGCCGTCGGTGCCGAAGAAGTCGAGTTTCAGGGTTTCCTGTTCGTCCACTTCGGTCAGCTGGCAGGGCCATGCTCCGGTTCCGCCGTTCAGTATGAGCACGGATTGTTCTTCATCGAGGCGGTCGATGCTCGCATTGTATTTTTGCAGCAGCTCATCCGCGGCGGAGTGGTAGCGTACCCGAATGGTGTAGCCTTGAATCACGACCGCGCACTCCACCGCATCGTTGGTGTTGATGTCGGTCCAGGTCCCCTGCAAGGCCTGCAGTCTTTCCGGCATTTCCGGGTAGGGGGTGTATGCGGTGGTATCGGTGGATTGCCGGGAACAGCCCTGCAGCATAAGAAACAGAAGCGTCATGGCGGCCAGCGTCAGGACTCCGTACATTATCGTGGTTTTCAGCGCCGTCATCATGAGCTCCAGTGTGTTTCGTACCCCTCGGTTTCCGACCGTCTATTCTTCCGTTAAAAAGAAGAACTTCGCCAGAACAAAGGTTTAGTAATAAGTACTAGCCTGCAAAGATATGCAGAATCTTCGTGTTGTTCCGGCGTCATGAAAATGGATTGGCGTCGCTGGTTTTCCAGCCATTGGAACGCTTCGTTCAACTGCGCACGGTTGATTTTCGCGGGCGTTCATTCGAACGTTTATCCCCGGAATTAAGGGGTTTTGGGCGAATTTTAATTTGGTCACCCTTCTTTGGTCTTCTTAATTCCCCCTTAAAATCAATTGCCAACACAGACTCAGTGGGTAGGGTTGCCGCTCATTCAAAGGAGGTGGAAGTGTGAAAACCTTGAAAATTATCAGTTCCGTTGTCTGTACAGCCATGCTCGGCGGATGCTGCACGTCCCGCCCGGGCGGACCGCAGGGGCCGGAGCTTGTATCGAAGGGCTACACCACGGAGAGCGGTACGTATGCCGAAGTGGGTGTTAAATTTACGAACACGGGAGATCTGTTTGCGCTGGTGAATCCGGCGCGCTGGCAGAATCCGGTTTCCACGGGCGGAAGCCTGTCGTGGATCAATCCCGGAGCCTGGAGTGAAGACGCCGGCAGAACCGGCCGGATTTTCCTCGGCGAGGCGGCGATCATCGGTGGCGCGGTTGCGGGCATTGCGATCAGCAGTTCCGGCGGTGATTCAGGCGGCGGTTCCACGCCCACGCCCCCGTCAGGCGGTGGCGGCACCACTCCCGGCGGACCGCCGGGGCCGTAAAAAAACAAAAAAATCCAAGGGTTGGAAAATGGTTTTTCCAACCTTTGGATTTTCAGGATAGAAGATTCGGTCGGGTTTAGACTACGCTGACGTTGCTCGCCTGCGGGCCTTTCTGACCGGCTTCAACTTCGAAGGAAACGTTCTGGCCTTCGACCAGGGTGCGACGGCCTTCCATGTTGATGGCGGTGAAGTGAACGAACACATCGTCGCCGGTTTCACGGGCAATGAAGCCATAACCCTTTTCATCATTGAACCATTTAACCGTACCGGTTTCGATTTGGTCTGACATACTACTCTTACTCCTTGCGGCCGTTACCGGCCTGATGTTCTCGACCAATCCCCCTTGAAAAGAACCGGTCAACTCTCGTTACTCAATGGATTGCTCCCAATCCACTTCAAAAAGCTAGTAACCTTGTGCCGCAATAGCCAGAATTGTTTTTACTTATTTTGTCAGGGTTATAGTGCGGTTATTCCGGATTAATTTCTTTGTTGCGGCAGCCGCAGCGGGGGTGTCGGGAGCCGGGAAAGTTAAAGGTGACTAAATTGGTATTTTAATACCGAATTAGGGTTGCAACCGGACCGTTCCGGTGCCATAAATCTCTCCCATTAAAGACGTGATTAAACTGCACATGTATTGTATCATGCGTTTAATCTCGAGGAGGAACGCATCATGGCACTGGATAAAATCAAGGTAGAGCTGCCGACGGACGAGTATTACGAAGCCGAGGTGAAATGCCGTAATTCCTGTCCGGTCAGCACGGATGCGCGGGGCTATCTGATGGCCACAGTGGCCGGAAAGTACGAAGAAGCCTATGCGATTTCGCGTGCAACCAATCCTTTTGCATCGATTTGCGGCAAGGTCTGCGGCGCGCCGTGTGAAAAAGGATGCCGTCGTTCCGATGTGGACGAGGCTGTCGTTATTCGAAATATCAAAGGGTTCCTGACGGACAAGCGCGGTCCCGAGACCGGGGACCTGAAAACGCCGCTGACCTATTCCATCGCCCCGGGTTCCGTGGAACCGGAGCTGAACGGCAAATCGGTGGGCATCGTCGGCGGCGGTTGTGCGGGCTACACCTGCGCGCACGACCTCGCGCGCCTGGGCTACAGTGTGACGATTTACGAACGCTGGGAAAAATCGGGCGGCCAGCTGGTGCAGGGCGTTCCGGTAAACCGTCTGTCCCGTAAAGTGGTGGCCGACGAGCTGGCGTCCATCGAGCTGTTTGAAAATATCGAAGTGAAGAACGGCGTCGATGTCGGCGTAGACATCAGCTTCCAAGAGCTGGAGAAAAAACACGACGCGGTCTTTCTCGGTGTCGGCCTGGCCAAGGGAAAAAAGATCCCGCTTCCGGGCGCGGATCATGAGGATGTGCACATTGGACTGCCGTTCCTGTTCGATTTCAATATGCGCGAAAAATGGGACCTGACGCAGCACCGCTCGATTGTGATCGGCGGCGGTGACGTGGCGTTCGACGTTGCGCGTTCCGCGCTGCGCTGCGGTTCGCCGGATGTTCAGCTGGCCTGTCTTGAACGGGAACACCTGAATGAAATGACCGGCTCGCTCGAAGAGCGCGAAGGCGGACGCCGCGAAGGCGTGACGATCAACGACGGCTGGGGCCCCAAAGAAATCGTGCATGAAAACGGAAAGATCAAAGGCCTGCTCGTAAGCAAGGTGATCCGCGTTTTTGATGAAGAAGGAAAATTTTCCCCGCAGATGGAAGAGGAGACCCGCCTGATTGAAGGCGACAAGGTTTTCTTCGCGGTCGGCCAGGGTTCTGATCTTGATTTCCTCGAAGGTTCCGGGGTTGAGGTGACGCCGCAGGGCTGGGTTAAAATTGCCAATGAAGAAACGCTGCAGACCAGTAAGCCGAATGTATTCGTCGGCGGCGACATCGCCCACGGTCCGAAACTGTTTATCGATGCGGTCGCCTCGGGCAGTAAAGCCGCGCAGGGCATTCATTCCTTTATCACCGGCCAGGCACCGCAGCGCCTGAAGCGCAAGCTGACGTTCACGGATCTGCCGGAGTATGGACGGCATTCCGACTATGTGGATGAGGAGCGTGATGAGCGGGAGGAACTGCCGGTCAAACCGGCGGAGCAGCCGGAATTCAATTCGACGGTGGAGTATCCGGACGAAGAGGCCAAAAAGCAGTCGGCCCGCTGTCTCGAATGCCACATTCATCCGACCTTTGAAGGGGATATCTGTATTCTCTGCGGCGGTTGCGTTGATGTCTGCCCGTCCCACTGTTTGTCGATGAAAACCATCGACCGCGTGGATGGCGGCGAAGAACTGAAGACGCTGGCGACGATGGAGTTCGGCAGTATGGAAGTGGCGGAAGCGGAGGGATCGGTCATGCTGTTTGATCCGCTCAAGTGTATCCGCTGCGGCATGTGTGCACAGAAGTGCCCGACAGGCGCGTGCAAGATGTCGGTAAATGAATTTGAGGATTGTTTCGCATAGGACTGAGCCATGCTGATTCTGACCATCATTCTGTTGATCACCACCACGTTGCTGGGCGGCATTTTCTTTGTGCTGTTCCGCTGGGCGGTGAAGGACGGTCAGTTCGACGATCCTGAAGAAGCCAAGTATGTAATTTTCCGCGAAGAGGAAAGGCACGCAGACGGTGCCGTTGACGGAGGTAGTAAATAATGTCGGAAGAAAAAAAAGATGGTAAGAGCCGGCGCGAGCTGATCACGATGGGATCGGCTTTCGGCTTGATGGGGCTGGCCGCGGCGGGAGCCGGCGGGGCGTTGTTCAAATATATGATGCCGGTGGTATCCTACGGCACTCCGCAGAAATTCCTGGTTCCGGTGAAAGACCTTCCGGACGTGGGCGATGAGCTGGTTTTTGATGATATGAAGGTGGTGCTTCGCCGGATCTCCAAGGAGAAAGTGGCGGCGATCTCGCTTGTCTGCACTCACCTCGGCTGCACCGTGAACCGTGTGGAGACCGGCTTCCAGTGCCCGTGCCACGGTTCGCAGTATGATTCCGACGGCATTGTGGTCGGCGGTCCTGCGCCGAAAACGCTGCCGTGGCTCGAAATCAGTCTGGTTCCGGGCGGACAGCTGGAAATTGATACCGGCACCTCGCTGCCGGAAGGTACCGATTTTCCTATTGCATAAATGCTTCATCTTTGTACGGGGACAGCTAAATGGATGAATTGAAGAAAAAGATGAAGGAATTCGGGAATAAGCTTTATTATTCCTTCTTCCGCCATCGCATGGACAATACAGGTTTGACCAAATCGAAGATTATGTTCAGCAACGTGCTGCTGCATATCCAGCCGGTCAAAATTCACAAACGCTCGGTCAAATTTAAAACGACGATGGGGCTGGGTCTGATCACCTTTTACCTGTTCCTGATTCTGGCGACGACCGGTATTCTGCTGATGTTCCACTATGTGCCGTCGACCGCCATCGGTCCGGACGGGCTGCCGGATGCGTACAGCCGTATGGTGAACCTGCGGTCGAATGTGTTCTGGGGCGATTTCCTGCGGAACATGCACCGCTGGTCGGCCCATGGCATGGTGGCGTTTGTGGCGCTGCATATGCTGCGCGTCTATCTGGCCGGCGCGCACCGCGGCGGGCGCGAATTCAACTGGGTGGTCGGCTGTATCCTCGGTCTGCTGACCGTATTCCTTTCCTACACCGGCTACCTGCTGCCGTGGGACCAGCTCGCCTTCTGGGGCGTCAAGGTCGGTACTGAAATTGCGAAAATTGCTCCGGGCGGCGCCCTGATCCGTGCCGTGCTGCTGGGCGATACCGACGTGGGTGCCGAGGCGCTGATCCGTTTCTACGTGCTGCATGTGGCGGTACTGCCGGCGGTGATGGGTTTCCTGATTGCGGTTCACTTTTTCCGCATCCGCAAAGACGGCGGCCTGGCGCGTCCGGCCGACACCTCGAAAGAAAAACAGATTCCCGACGAAGAGTTCGGCGAAGTGAAAAACAATTCGGTCTTCAAATCCGCCCGTAGTTACAAGCTGGTTGAAATCGTGAAGGGCAATGAGCCGAAGGTGAACGAAGAAGTCGACCAGATGATGTTTGCCTGGCCGAAACTGATTGTCCGTGAAGTGATGGTCTTTGCGGGCCTCATGGTGGTGATGAGTCTGATCTCGGTGTTCTTTGATGCGCCGCTCGAAGGCCCGGCGGATCCGAACCATCCGACCAACCCGGCGAAAGCGCCGTGGTACTTCCTCGGCCTGCAGGAGCTGACGTCCTACGACGGCTTCATCGGCGGGGTCGTCATTCCGGGCATCCTGGCCGGCGGCGTGATGTTCCTGCCCTACATCGAAATCGGGCTGGAGACCTTTACGAAAACCTACCGGAAAAATATTCCCGGCGTCTGGTTTGCCCGCGAGCGCAACCTGGAGAACGCCCTGTTTATCGGCATGTATCTGTTCATGCTGACGCTGATCATTATCGGCGTATACTTCCGCGGAGAAAACTGGGCCATTGTTTATCCGTGGGTTGAGCAGGCTGCAGGGGGAGGGCACTAAGATGATTAAGGACTATCGCATACTGCTGATAATCGGCCTGCTGGGCATGGTGTTTCTCGGCCTGGCCATTCACAAGGGTTTTGACGAGGACTATATCCGCTACCAGAAAGCCTACTACGAAGCGCTGGGCGAGGATTTCCCCGGCCCCGTCGTTAAACAGGTCAATGTAAAGACGCCGTCTTCCATGCTGGTTGACCGGTGCCAGAGCTGTCATATCGGCGCATCGAATCCGCAGGCGAAGGATTTTGAAATGCCGCTGACGATGCATCCGCCGATTGTGCCGGGTGCCGAAGAGGATCCGCATGATTTCAATAAAATCGGCTGCGCGGTCTGTCATGACGGTTCGAGCCGCGACCTGGATCAGCATCTCGCCCACGGTGAGGCGCATGGCTGGATCGCCCCGCTGGTCAGCGGTAAAATTGCGCAGGCCAACTGCGTGCGCTGCCACGCGATGGACAGCGGCCATCTGGCCGGTGCCGAGCAGTTTGAAAAAGGGCGTGAGCTGTTTCTGGAAAAAGCGTGCTGGGGCTGCCATACGGTCGCCGGCGTTTCCACTTCGTCGCAGGCGCCGGAGTTGACCGATGCCGGCGGTAAATTCAACTTTGACTATCTGTATGAATCGATCGTGCATCCGAAGGCCAACGATGCCAATTCCAAGATGCCGGAGTTCGACTGGGTGCATGATCACGAAACCGTGGTTGCACTGGCGACCTACCTCAAGGGCCTGCAGAAGAATAAACTGCGTTCCGATGAGACGGCGCCGATCGGGTACATTAAACCGAAGCCCGACGAAGTCCGTATTTCCGATGCAAGTGTGGATGCGGGCCGTGCGCTGTTTGCCGGCGTGCGCTACGAAGGTTCGATCAACCGCGGCGGCTGTGTAAACTGCCACGCCTTTCGAAACGACGAGGGCCAGCTGGCCGGCGGCCATATCGGTCCGGAGCTGACCTGGAGCATTCGCAACCGCGGTGAAACGTTTGTGAAGGAACACATCATCAACGCGCGGACGCATACGCCGGATTCGATCATGCCGACGTTCAAGGACTACAACGAAGCCGAGCTCGACAGCCTGGTGATGTTCCTTTCGACGTTCAATTATACCCTGTCGGAACATGATGAAGGCAAGAAGCTGTACGATACCTACTGCCTCTCCTGCCACGGGGAAGACCTGAACGGGAAGGGCGTTGTTTCCGCCATGCTGGATCCGTATCCGCGCGATTTCAGCCGTCATCAGTTTGTGATTTCCTATGAAGACCGCTTTAAGCATTCGATCCTGAAGGGGGTCGCGGGAACCGCGATGCCGGCCTGGGAAAATGTGCTCAGCGAAGCGGATGTGCAGAAGCTGATCGACTTCATTAAAGCCAAGACGCTGGACGAAGAAAAAAGCAGCTTCAAACGCCTGGAGGTTTCGCTTCCAAAGATTGGAGAGGCGGACCGCCGGAACTGGAAAAACAAAGGCCAGGTGATCGAACCCGGCAATCTGGAAGAGGGCGCCGGGGCGTTCCAGCAGTACTGCACGTCCTGCCACGGCAAGCTGGCAAACGGTAAAGGACCGAATGCCTACAACCTGCAGCATCCGCTGCCGCGGAACCTGCTGAATGCAGCCTTCATGAACCAGGAGGGCATGACGGACGAACGGCTGTACCAGTCCATCCTGCTGGGTGTGGCCGGAACGCCGATGCCTTCGCACGACCATCTGTCGGACCAGACCATTATTGATATCATCGCCTTCATCCGGGCCAACACCGAGGACGCTGAATAATGAAACAAGACACTGCTGCAAAAACAATGGTGGTTGGCGCGACCGTATTCTTTGGTCTCGCGCTGACCATGGGGCTGTTGACTGCGCTGAAATTCGTAGTTCCAACGGTTGGAGAAATTGAATATCTCTCCATGCCGCGTGTGCGCATGGCGCATACGAACATCAACCTGTTCGGCTGGCTGCTTCAGGCGAACATGGGCATCCTGTTCTGGGTGCTTCCGCGCATCCTGCACACCAAACTGTTCTCTGAAAAGCTCGGTGTGCTCATGGGCCTCGTCTACAACATCGCGGTGATCGGCGGGATCGTTTCGATCCTGACCGGCAACGTCAAGAATGTGGAGTACGGTGAAATACCGCCGCCGTTCGACTACATGATTGCCATCTGCTGGGTGCTCTTCGCCGTCAATGTGTTCGGTACCGTGGCGACGCGGAAAGTGAAATATCTCTACGTCACGGTCTGGTACACGCTGGGCGCCGTGATCTGGACGACGTTCGTGTTCATTACGGGCAACATGTTCAGCCAGATGCCGATGGTCTCCGGAGTCAACCAGGCCAACCTGATCTGGTTTTACGTCCATAACGCCGTCGGCCTGATCTTCACTCCGCTGGGCGTGGCGATTGCTTATTACATGATTCCGAAACAGCTCAATACCCCGATCTATTCGCACAAGCTTTCGATGATCGGGTTCTGGGTGATCTCGTTCGTGTATGTGTGGACCGGTGCCCACCACATGATCCACGGCCCGCAGCCGCACTGGCTGCAGACCGTCTCCATCATCTTCTCGTTCAGCCTGATCATTCCGGTGATGGCGGTGATCACGAACTTCTTCGGCACCTTTGCCACGGCGCCGCGATCGACCCGCATGAACGGGCCGATTCCGAAGCTGCTGATGATGGGTACGGTGTATTACATCTTCACCTGTCTTCAGGGACCGTTCCAGGCCATCCGTTCGGTGAACGAAATCACCAGTAAGACCGACTGGGTGGTGGGCCACGCCCACATGGCGCTGTTCGGGGCGTTCTCGTATTACGCCATGGCCGGCATCTACTACGTTGCTCCGAAGCTGGCCGGCCGGAAGCTTTATTCCACGCCGCTCGGCGACCTGCAGTTCTGGATCATGACCATTGCCAGTGTCCCGTTTTTTGCGGTCCTCTGGATCAGCGGCGTCATTCAGGGCTTTGCCTGGCTGAACCCGGAAAACACGTTTGTCGATACGCTGGCCGCGCTGAAGCATGCGCACTGGATGCGTTTTTCGAGCGGGGCACTGATCTTCATCGCCTACTTCCTGTTCCTGTATAACATTCTCCAGACCCTCTTCGGAAAGTATCCGGAAACGGCGGAAGAAACGGACGTGGCGGAAGCCAAAACGGCAGCGGCTCAGTAAGGGGAAATGATTCATGAAGATTGATGTAGAAAAAAGTTTGCTGTGGACCTCGGTCGGGGCGTTTGTGCTCTTTGCCATCGGGGCCGTACTGACCACCATCGTACCGCCGATTGTTTCGCCGCTGATGTATAAGACCGACCGCGACGTGCATGAATATACGGAGCAGGAGCTGCGCGGCATTGCCATTTACAGAAGCGAAGGCTGCGTCTATTGCCATACTCAGCAGATTCGTAACCTGGACTCCGACAAGCGCCGCTACGGCTGGCGCCTGGTCGAAGCCCCGGCTTCCGAATCCTGGGAATATGTGAACGACCACCAGCACTTCCTCGGCACCAAACGCACCGGGCCCGACCTGGCGCGCGTCGGCGGAAAATATTCCTCGGAGTGGCACTATGCCCACTTTAAAAACCCGCGCGATATGGGCGATAAATTCCCGGACCGCAAAGGCATCTACGACAAGGCGTCGATCATGCCTTCGTTTGCCTACCTGACCGATGAAGAGATTGCCGACCTGACGGCCTACCTCCAGACGCTGGGCCGCAACAAAAACTGGCGCGTGGATGAAAACGGTAATCCGCTCAACGACTACGAAAGATAAGCGGGAGTTTCCTTATGGCTGACAAAGAAAAAAAATTCGAATTCGAAACGACGCCGGAAATCAAGCAGGGCCATGCGGACATCGGCAAGTTTAACGTTGCCGTTGAAATCATCCTGACGGTGGTCTGCATCGTTTATCTGATCCTGAATTTCAACCCGTAAGCGGTTTGCTGAACGCGCCGGCGGAAGCCGGCGCGGAAAGCAGCAGGCGAAGTTCACCGGTCCAGCATGTCCCGAGACACCTATACGAAGCGGCGCAGGTTTATCCAGACCCTCAGTGTTCTGGTGCTCCTGAGTATACCGCTTCGTTTTTTCTGCTTCGATCTCGAAAACGAATGCATGCGGGTGTTCGGCAGGGACTTCGGGCTGGCCACCATGTTCTATCCGCTGTTCGGCATTGTGGTGCTGCTGCTGGCGGTGGTCGGGGCCGGTATGAAAAAAGGGCGCCTGTTCTGCTCGCATCTCTGCCCGATGCACATGTTTCTTGAAAAGGTAAACCACCCGCAAAACAAGAGCGCCGGAAACCGTAAACTCAAGGTCGTGCTCTGGTCGCTGCTGTTCTCGATCCTGCTCACCGAAGTGATTCTCTCGTTTTTCCAACCCCTGGAAAACCAGATCAAACTCGCGGCATCCGGAAATCTTCCTGTCATTGGAACCGCCGTGGCTCTTTTCGGCGGTTTTATGTTCCTGTTCGTCGACTATCAGGAGCGCTTCTGCAAGAAGGGCTGTCCCTATGCGCTCATCCAGATGCTGCTGCAGTCCGACCAGACCCGGACCATGCAGTTTGCCAATCCGGAGCGTACCTGCACCAACTGCCGGAAATGCGAAGATATCTGCCCGATGAATCTGCGGGCCCGGTTTGAAAGCAAGGGCCCGGACTGCACCAACTGCAACCTGTGTGCCGAAGCCTGTACCGAAGAGCTGGGAACGGGCAACACGCTGTTTCATTTTCTCGACCCCGAGCCGGTCGCCGATCAGAATGCTTAACCGCCCCGCCTATTGCGCTCACCGTATACCGGAGGTGCGGACAGATCGCGAAGGCGTGGGTTGTTGGGTTGAATCGTTAACAAAGGACCATATGATGAAATCGGGATATCTCCTGCTGGCAGGGCTATTGTTGGCCGGCTGTTCGCATACCGACGTCCGGAATGCGGAAACGTCCAGGCCGTCCGTTTATACCGTGAATTATCCGCTGGCTTATTTTGCCGAGCGCCTGGCCGGAGATCAGGCGGATGTCGTGTTTCCTGAAATGGAGGGGGACCCGGCGTTCTGGGCCCCGACCGCGGAGCAGGCCGGGGAATACCGAAAGGCTGACCTCATTCTGCTGAACGGCGCGCAGTATGCCAAATGGGTGCCGAACGCGGCACTGCCGCAGCCGCGTTGCATCAATACCTCCGCCGGACTGGAAGAGCAGTTTATTGCCCTCGACGGTTCCGCATCACATGCCCATGGTTCGGCCGCCGCCCATGCGCACGGAGAACTGGCGTTTACCCTGTGGCTGAATCCCGAACTGGCTGTGCATCAGGCCGGGAAGATTTTCGATGCGCTTTCCGAATGGGCGGACCTGGATAAAGGCGCGCTCGCGGCGCTGACGGCCGATCTCGAAAAACTGGATGCGGATCTGGCCGCGGCTTTCCAATCATTGGAAAACAAACCGCTGCTCGGCT
>JBFJYX010000058.1:0-11311 GCA_041622415.1 Pontiella sp. | reverse complement strand
TGTGCGCTATTTCCTGATTCCGATGGATAAAGGCAAACTGCAGGTGGCGCCGCTTGCCTACTATGTGCACAGCGGAAAATGGTATGATGCCACCGGCAGCATGGTCCGCGATTTCCAGGACGAGGGCCCCGAAGACACCGCCGTTCACTGGACCGACCGGATGCTCACGTTCAACACCTCGTGCCACGACTGCCATGTGAGCCAGCTCGAAAAAAACTATAATCCCGAGGATGACTCCTACGAAACCACATGGAAAGAACCCGGCATCAACTGCGAGGTCTGCCACGGCCCCGCCGAAGCCCACGTGAAAGCGGCCGAAGAAGCCGCCGCCAAAGGCGAAGAGCTCAAGGATCTCAAGTTGCTGCGCTTCCACGAAGACCTCAACCTCGAACAACGCGACTCCACCTGCGGCCCCTGCCACGCCAAAGGCCAGATCCTCACCCGCGACTTCACCCCCGGCGAGTTGTTTTTCGATCACTACGACCTCACCTCCTACGAAGACCGCGATTTCTGGCCCGACGGCCGCGACCTCGGCGAAAACTATACCCAGACCGCCTGGATGGCCAACCCCTGCGCCACCTCCGGGCAGCTCGAGTGCATCCACTGCCACACCTCCAGCGGCCGCTTCCGGTTCGCGGACAACCCGAACCAGGCCTGCCTGCCCTGCCACCAGGATCGCGTGGATACCATTCTGGAACACTCGCACCACAGCGCCGAAGCCGGCGTCACCTGCGTCGACTGCCACATGCCCACCACGGCCCAGGCCTTTATGTCGCGCTCGGACCACACCTTCCGCCCGCCGTCCCCCCAGGCCACGCTGGAATTCGGCTCCCCCAATGCCTGCAACCTCTGCCACAACAATCCCGAAGCCATCATGGGCAACTATGAAGGTCATAAAAAAGAGGACGTCGAATGGGCGGCTAAATATGTCAAAGAGTGGCACGGCGAAAACTCCGGCGAGCCGGTGCTCAAACAGGGCCGCATGATCACCCTCTGCCGCGACGGCGACTGGGACCGCCTGGATGAAATCCTGGCTTTCTTCGATGACGAAGCGTGCGATCCCGCCGTACGGGTGGCCATGCTGCGCCTGCTGGTCAACTGCCCCCTCCCGGACAAATGGCCGAAGATGCGCGAGCAGCTGGCCGATGAACACGAATGGGTGCGCGCCGCCGCGGCCGCATCCCTGCAGTATGACACGTCGTACGAAACCACGCAGGCCCTGCTGAACGCCGCGCAGGACCGGTTCCGCACGGTACGTATCCGCGCTGCGCAGTCGCTGCTGGCGCGCAACCTGGCCGGCTATTCAGACGCGGAACGCGAGGCCTATGAGAAGGCGCACGACGAATACTGGAACTCGCTGATCATCTGGCCCGACCGCTGGGGCACCCACTATAATCAGGGCATCTATTACGACCGCATCGGCGACAGCGAAAATGCGCTGAAGGCCTATGAAAAATCGCTGGAACTGCGCGACGACATCATTCAGCCGCTCATCAATGCGGCCATGGTACACGCCCGCTCCGGCAACAGCACCAATGCCTACGAAATGCTGGAGCGTGCGCTGAAGATTGAACCCCGCAGCCCCATGGTCAATTTCAACATTGCCCTGCTCGATGCCGAATTCGGCGACATGGAAGCCGCCGAAAACCATCTGAAAGCCGCGCTGGATGCCGAGCCCGGAATGGCGCAGGCCGCCTACAACCTGGGCATTCTGCTGGCGCGCAAAAATGATCCGGCCGGTTTCCAATGGCTGGAACATGCCGCGCGGCTGGTGCCCGAAAGCTGGAACTACACGTCGTCCTATCTCTACTTTCTTCAGCAGGCCGGACGGTCGGTTGAATCCGAAGCATTCCTGAAAGCCATGGTGGATACCGGGCGTGCGGCGCCGGAGGCCTACTTCACCCTCGCGGGTAACCTGGAGCGTGAAGGCCGGATCTCCGAAGCGCAGGCGATCTACAGCAAAGCCAAGCTGGCGAAACACCTGCCCATGGATGCCAAGCGCTACGCCGCAAACCAGGAACAGCGGCTCCGCGCGGCGCAGTAGGTTTCCGATCTTCGGAAGCCGTTGCGTCCGGAGGGCGGACGTGGTAAAGAACCGGCATGTGGAAATTCATCAAAATGCTGATCGGGCTCTGCCTGCTTCCGCTGTGCTGGGCGATTTCGGTGGCGGTCTACAACCTGTTCCAGGATTCCATCCAGACCGCCGCGACCCATCCGTTCGAAACCTGGGCGCTGCCGACCGGCTTCCTGCTGTGGGTGGCGCTCTTTTTCCTGCTGCCGCGGCCGGTGCGCACCTATGTGCTGGGCCATGAGCTGACCCACGCGCTCTGGGCGCTGATGATGGGCGGACGCATCGGCAAAATAAAGGTCGGCAAAGACGGCGGGCACGTTGAGCTTTCCAGAACCAATTTCCTGATCACGCTGGCCCCTTATTTTTTTCCGTTCTACACCGTCATCGTGATTGCCGTGTATTACCTGCTTTCGCTGTCCATCGATGTGGAGCCCTACCGCATGTGGTGGCTGGCAGCCGTCGGTGTGACGTGGTCGTTTCATCTCACCTTCACCATCAGTATGCTGGCCGAGCGGCAGCCCGACATTCAGGAGCACGGGCGCATCTTTTCCTATGCGGTGATTTTTATCGTCAATGTGCTGGTGATCGGCCTGTGGATGGTGCTGATCGGCGCGCCGGAAATCAGGACCCTGTGGAGCATGCTCAAACAGGAGACGCTCTCGGTCTATGCGCTTACCTGGCACTATATCCTGACCGGCGTGCAGAAGGTCATGATGCTGCTTGAGACGGCCCGTACCGGCCAATCCTAGTTCCAGGCATTGGAACTTATTCGGAAAGCTCCAGCACCTCGGGGGCGATCTCCGCAATCAAATCGTGGCACAGCTGGTCCACATGCTCAGCGGAGGTCGAGTTGAGGGCTTTCTGGGCCAGCTCGATGGCGCTTGAATAATAGAGCTTGCGGATGACGTCCTTGATCACCGGCGCCTGCGACGGACTGACCGACAGTTCATCCACCCCCAGGCCGATCAGCAAAGGCACAAGCTGGGGCGTCGCCGCCATCTGCCCGCACACACAGGTCCACAGCCCGTGCTTATGGCTGACTTTCACCACAAGATCAATCAGGCGCAGTACGGCCAGGTGCGTCGGGTTGTAAAGATGCGCAACGTTTTCATTTCCCCGATCAACCGCCATCGTATACTGGATCAGATCATTGGTACCCAGGCTGAAGAAACTGACGTGCGGCGCAATGATGTCGGCAATCAGCGCGGCCGACGGCACCTCGATCATCGTTCCGATCTGGATATCCTGATTGAACGGAATGCCGTCTTTGCTCAGGTCCATCATGCACTGCCGCAGCAGCGTGTTCGCATCCTGTACTTCCTGAACACACGACACCATCGGATACATGATCCGGATATTGTCGTGGACGCTCGCGCGCAGGATCGCCCGCAGCTGCGTTTTAAAAAGGTCCGGGTTCTGGAGGCACAGCCGAATGGCGCGGTCGCCGAGAAACGGATTGAGCTCATCGGGATTTTCAAATCCCGCGGGCATTTTATCGGCCCCGAGATCCAGCGTCCGGATGACCACCGGAGACGGATACTGACTTTCCGCCGCGCGGACATACGCCTCGAACTGCTCCTCTTCGCCCGGCAGTTTCTCACTGCCCAGGAAAAGGAATTCCGTCCGGAAAAGACCGATCCCTTTAGCCCCGCGCTGATCCACGCCTTCGAGTTCTTCCAGCAGTTCGATGTTCGCGGTAATCGGGACCAGATAGCCGTCCATGGTTTCCGGCGCTTTGTCACGAAGGGTTTCGAGTGCGCTGAGAATCTGCTTCTGTTCATCCGCACGCTTTTCGTATTCCGCGAGCCGCTCGTCGGTCGGGTTGATAAAAACCAGCCCCTTCGCCCCGTCAATCAGGACCGTATCGCCGGACATCACCACCGCGGTGATATTGTGCAGGCCGACCACCGCCGGAACCTCAAGCGCTTTCGCCATGATGGCGGTGTGCGAGGTGGAACTGCCAAGGTCGGTCACAAAAGCTTTAACCAGCGTTTTATCGATGCTGGCGGTATCCGAGGGCGACAGATCGTGGGCCACCACAATGCAGGGTTCATCCACCTGTTTCATCTGGTCGAGCGTCTCACCCGCCAGATTGGCCATGATGCGCTTGGTGACGTCGCGGATATCGGCCGCCCGTTCCGAGAGATAGGAGTCCTCCACCTTGGCCAGCATGTCGGCATAGCGGTTGGCGACGGAGAGCAGGACCGGCTCAACATTGATCAGGTCCTGCTTGATTTTGCGGATGACGTCTTCGATGAACGTGCGGTCATCCACCACCAGGATATGGGCATCAAAAATACTGGCGTGCTCATCGCCGAGCACTTCGGCCACGCGTTTCTGGATATGTTTGATCTGATCGTGCGTGGCGATCAGCGCTTCTTCGAAGCGGGCAATTTCCGAGGGAATTTCGTCGGCCGAAATCGAGCGCTGAACGGCTTTGTCGGAATGCGGGGTCAGCAGGCGGGCCTGGTATACCGCAATGCCCGGGGATACACCGATTCCCTTCAAGGCAATTTCGTTGTGTACCTGCTTTTCCGACACAGAATCAGTCCTCTCCGAATTTCGAAACAAACAACTCCTCGATCTCGTCCATGGCTTCCTGGGCATCAATCCCGGAGGTCGTCACTTTCATGATACTGCCCGGATAACCCTCAATCGTCATCAGGCCCATGATGCTTTTGCACGAAACCTTGTTGCCGTCTTTCTCAATGAAAATATCACATTCATATTTGCCCGCGGCCTTGACCAGCAAGGCGGCGGGCCGTGCATGAATGCCGTATTCATTCAGCACCTTCAGCTCTTTAACGTAAGTATCGTCAGCCATGCTTCACCCGTCCTCTGGTCAGCCTGGAGATGATCTTATCGTCCAGCTCCTTGGCCGCATCGTGACCCAGTTCTTTGAGCTTCTGGTTCAGGGCGGCCACTTCAACAATGTTGGCCATATCGCGGCCCGAACGAACCGGCAGGGTAATACAGGGCACTTCAATGCCCATAAATTCAACGGTCTCCGGATGTACGCCGGTGCGGTCTTCATCGCC
Organism: Pontiella sp.; assembly: GCA_041622415.1. Lineage (GTDB taxonomy): Bacteria > Verrucomicrobiota > Kiritimatiellia > Kiritimatiellales > Pontiellaceae > Pontiella. Next base: position 6,202 of record JBFJYX010000058.1, on the reverse strand, counting down.
GGTCGGTTTTTTCAGGTCGATCACCAGGTCGAGCTCGGTCTGCCGCCGGATCGATGTAACGCCGAACAGACTGGGGACATGAATGATGCCGAGGCCGCGGATTTCCATATGGTACCGCGTCACCTCATTGGCCCAGCATACAAGCTTGCCCCGCGTGGTACGGCGCACTTCGGTGACGTCGTCCGAAACCAGGCTGTAGCCGCGTTCGATCAGCGAAAGAGCGGTTTCACTTTTTCCAATGCCGGGATCGCCGCGCAGCAGCACCCCGATGCCCATCAGCTCCATGCAGGTGCCCTGAATGCGCTCCTGCGGCGCCGTGAGTTTTTCCAGAATGACCGTGCATTCATTAATGAAATTCATCGTCACCATCGGCGTGCGGAAAACCGGCACCTTATGGCGTTCGGCCAGCGCAAGCATTTCCCGGGTCGGTTTCCGGTTGCGCGTAATGACCACACCGGGAATCTGCTGATCAAACAGATCCTCCATGCGTTTAAGCTTTTCTTCCTGCGGCAGGCTCTTCAGATAGGTGAATTCAGCCAGACCGAAAATCTGCAGACGCTGATTGGCGAAATACTGAAAGAATCCGGTCAGCGCAAGGCCCGGACGGTTCATCGTGGTTTCAGGCAGCTTACGGTCAAGATACTGCTCGCCGGCAATAATGCTCAGCTGCAGTTTTTCGGCACCTTCGTCCCACAGGGTTTTTACGGATATGGACACAGAAAATCTCCATTCTGGATTTGAGAACCCAGAATGAAGCATCTGCCACAAAAGGCAACCCTTCATTCCGAATTCTTCACGAGTCTTTACTTGTGGTGATCCTGCACTTTATCGCGCTGTTTGCGCATCTGCCGCTCCGCATGCTCAATGGCGCGGTCAATGGCATCGTACAGGTTTTCCGATTCTTCTTTCGCCGTTACCCGGATGTGGTTCGAACCCTGAATGATAACTTCCGCAACCTGATCGCGGTTTTCAGTGTCCAGGATCACACGAATGGTTTCGATACGAGGGAACACGCCCAGACATCGCTCAAGCTTATCCTGCACATGCGCTTTCACGTTGTCTGTTACCTTTACATGCCGTCCTGTAATACTTACCTGCATGGCTTGCTCCTTTCGTTGAGTTACATGCTGAACCGCGGACCCAGATACAGCTCGCGGCTCATTTCGTCATTTACCAAAAAGTCACTGTTCCCCTCGCGCAGCACCTGCCCGTCGCAGAGCAGGTAGGCCCGGTCCACCACTTCCAGCGTATCACGCACGCTGTGATCCGTAATCAGAACCCCCAGCCCCTTTTCCTTGAGCGATTTCACAATCTCCTGCACATCCGCCACCGCAAGCGGGTCCACCCCGGCAAACGGCTCGTCCAGCAGAATAATCGCCGGATTCGTCACCAGCGAACGCGCAATTTCCAGGCGACGGCGCTCGCCGCCCGAAAGCGTGTAGGCCTTCTGCTTCGCCAGCTTGGTGATCTTCAGATCCTCCAGCAGCTGATCCAGGCGTTCCTTGCGTTCGCGGTGGGAAAGCGGGAGCGTTTCGAGAATCGACATCACATTTTCCTGAACCGTGAGTTTGCGGAAAATCGACGGCTCCTGCGACAGATAACCCATCCCCATGCGCGCCCGTTTGAACATCGGGGTGTTGGTGACGTTCCGGCCCTGGAAATAGACCTTGCCCCGGGTCGGCTTAATCAACCCGACAATCATGTAAAAGCTGGTAGTCTTGCCCGCACCGTTAGGACCCAAAAGCCCGACAATTTCGCCGGCCTTGACATTAATCTCAACTTCGCGAACGACCTTGCGGCCCTTATATGCCTTCACCAGCTTGTCCGTCCGGATCAGATAGGTTTCTTCTTCAGCCATTTATTCGTCTAAATCTTTCAGGAATTTCGCTTTGGTTTCTTCGTCGAGATAGAGCAGTACCCGGGCATTCGGCTCACAGACCATCCGCCGCTCTTCCGGCCAGAACAGGATTCGATCGCCCGTCATCACATGGAGCCCCAGCTTCACCTTGGGCTCGCCTTCGAGCGTAAATTTTCCTTCATCCGCATGATACGTTGCACGTGCCGCCAGCGCTCTCCTGTCTTCTGCTTGGATTATTACTCCCCCGACGGCCTCGATCCAATCTATTTCGTTCGTATCTTTGAGGAAAAGACGCAGTTTTTCGCAGTTCATGGCGGCCCGCTCATCACGCACACGGACATTGCCGATCAGCTCCGCCGTGCCCGCCGCTTCGTTATACATCGCCTTGTCCGCACGGATTTCCGTCACCAGGTTGCTGCCGCCCGAAACGCCCTCAAATTCCAGCCCCGCGGTCGAGGTAATCCGAAGCAGCGCATTCGGCTCGCAAATCATCCGCCGGTTATCCCGAACCCACAGCTGAATCCGCTCGCCCGACAGCGTATTGCCCTCCACGGTCGCGCTGGCCATGCCTTCCAGTTTAATAAATCCGCTGCGGTGGTTGTAAATCGTATGATCCGCCCGCGCCGTGCGGTTGCTGCCCGTCAGTTCAACATCGCCCTCCGCCTCGATAAATTCCACTTCATTCGACGCGGAAAAACGCCCGGTCAGCGTATCGGCAGACAGCGAACCCTCATCATCCTCGATCAGCACATCATCGCTCATGCTGATGTAGCGGCGGTCATAATCCAGCACCAGCGTTTTACCGGTCAGCAGCGTTTCACCCGCTTTCCGTTCGGCCTGCTGCAGTTTTTCCAACCGTTGGAAAAAGGGCGCAAACTCCCCCTCGCCCACTTTTCCGACGATCGGGCCGTCATCGACCGCAGCGACTGCCGTATTGGAAACGGCCGGAACAACCTCGGCGATCGCCTCGATTTCCGCCCACTCATCCTCTTCGACATTCGGATCTTCCTGCGGGGTGCAGGCGCTCAGGGTCAGGGACGCCAGTATGCCGGCAAAAAGGGTAAAAAAGATAAAACCGCCGGGCCGGCGGGAGGTCGGGATGGAAAGGAAAAGGCTCACAGTTCCAGCCCCTCCATCGTCCGCGCCGACTCCCGGATAAACACCCGGGAATAGCTCAGGATCTCAAATTTATTGCGCTCCGATGTAAACGTAAACCCTTTGCCGACAACGCTCATCTGCTCCATTTCAATCAGCACATCCCCGTCGGACCGAATCCGCAGCATCTTCTTGCCGTCGGTATCCTCCAGCGCGGCAAAACACTGGGGGGCATAAATCGTCATGATCACCTGCTCGTCGTCGTAAACATCGATACGGATATCCGTGACCTCCACGACCTCATCCTCCAGGAGCCGGGCATATCCGCCGTAGAGCTTCGCGCGCAGGACATTGTCGTCGTCGTAATACGGAATATTGATCCCCTCAATGCCGTCACCGGCATCAAAATAATCGTACAGGTTGACGGAAGATCCAAAGTCCGGAACCTGCGCATGGACGAATGCCGGAACAGCAAGCAGGATGATAAGCTGACGCAGGGTTTGTTTCATTTCTTAAAGCCATTAAACCAAAAGGCCGCGAAGAGCGCAAACGCATCTTCACGGCCTTTGAGCATTGCTGCGGACGGTTTAGCCCACCGTCACCAGGCTCGGCGTGTAATCCGCCGGCGGCTCATACCCCAGCAGGGTGATGCAGGTGGCGGCCAGATTCGCAATACCCGGCGCTTCAACGTCGGCCTTCTTCGCATGGGCGGCGTTGGTCGGGTCGTAAATAATGGCCGGAACCGGGTTCAGCGAGTGGGCCGTTTTCGGCTTCGCTTTGCCTTCGTCGTCCAGCTTCAGCTCACCGGTCTTTTTATCCAGCTCGCACATATCGTCCGAGTTGCCGTGGTCCGCCGAGCAAACCATGATACCGCCGGCTTCCTTCAGCGCTTCCATAATGCGGCCGACGCCTTCGTCGACGGCTTCAACCGCCGTTTTCACCGCTTCGAACACACCGGTGTGGCCCACCATGTCGCCGTTCGGGAAGTTCAGGCGGATAAACTTGTATTCGCCGCCTTTAATAGCCGCAACCACCTCGTCGGTAATCTCATCGGCTTTCATGCGCGGTGCGTTTTCAAACGGGCAGACATCGGAAGGAACTTCCTTCCAGGTTTCCGTTGCAAATTTGCCGGAGTTGTTGCCGTTGAAGAAGTAGGTCACGTGACCGAACTTCTGGGTTTCGGAAATCGCAAACTGCTTCACGCCCGCATTGGAAAGATATTCACTCATCGTGCGGTCAATCGCCGGCGGGGCCACCAGGAACAGTTCCGGCACACCCAGGTCGCCGTCATACTGCATCATACCTGCATACAGCACATCCGGCTTCGGACCGCGGTCAAATTCGCTCAGCTCTTCGGCTTCGAAGGCTTTGGTGATTTCCAGGGCACGGTCACCGCGGAAATTGAACAGAATCACGCTGTCACCGTCCACAATCGGGCCCGCCGGAGCGCCGTCGCGTTCGATCACAAACGGCGGGAGATCCTGATCGAGGATACCCGGCTTTTCTTTGCGGAACGTTTCAACCGCTTCTTTCATGGAAGCGAAGGTGCGGCCTTCCGCTTTCACGTGGGTCTTCCAGCCCGCGTCAATCATCGGCCAGTTGGCGTCATAACGGTCCATCGTGATATTCTGGCGTCCGCCGCCGGAGGCCACGCAATAGTCAACCGTTCCGTCAGCATTCATTTCAGCCAGGAAATTTTCGATGCGCTCAATGTAGTCCAGGGCCGAGGTCGGCGGCACGTCGCGGCCGTCGATCAGCGCATGCAGGCGGACTTTTTTCACGCCTTCGGCTTTCGCCTGTTTCACCATCGCTTCAAAGTGCTCCAGGTTGGAATGCACGTTACCGTCGGAGCAGAGGCCGAGAAAATGCAGCGTGGAATCCTTTTCATTCACATTGGCGGTCAGTTTTTTCCAGACGTCGCCTTCATACATGGACCCCGTGTTGATCGCGTTGCGCACCAGCGCCGCGCCCTGGTCGAAGACCCGTCCGCAGCCGATGGCATTATGGCCGACCTCGGAGTTGCCCATATCGCCGTCATCCGGCAGACCCGCTGCCAGGCCGTGGGCCGCCACTTCGGTGTAGATGGCGTGTTCGCGCAGCCAATCCAGATTCGGCGTGTTCGCGATTTTCACATAATCCGAGTCCGCATTTTTACCGATGCCGACGCCGTCCATGATAACGAGGACAACCGGCCCTTTCGGACCGCTATAAGCTTCATTTTTCTTCAACTGTTCCATGTGTGGTTCATCTCCTGAAGTTTCCAATATTCGAAAAAAGTCCGGGAAATATGCCTTCCCCGGACCGCCTTGGCAAAAAAATACGGATGTTTTTAGCGTGAAATAGCGAAACCCAGCCGATAGGTGAATGTTTCCCGATTGTACAGACGCAGGTTTTCACCGTGGCCGTAAAAAACCTGCCCGTAAAAATACAGATTCACCGGCCGAACGGGATAAGACGCCGTCACCTCGACCGCCCCGTTCCAATCTTTGGAACCCTTGCGCAGCAGGGCTTCCGCGGCAAAGCCATCGGCGGCACCGGTTTTCAGCGTCAGTTCCGCAAACCCGTAATAGTCCGAAATATCATCCATCTGGTCCCCCACATACAGCGGGGCCCAGCATTTCAGGGCCACCGCATGCCGCCACTCGCCCGCCTCCCCCCAGGTCCACACCGGCTGCAGGCAGAGCCGGTCCCAGGTCCGGCCGAACGCCCCGTCCCGCCCGTTCGATTCATGCTGATATCCGAACTGCAGATCCACCCGCGCCCCGGCCTCGGCCGGAAAAACATCCGGTTTCCGCCAGAAAAGCTCCGGGCTGAAATAGCTGTCCATATAGTTGTTCGGATACGGCGCCGAATCCTCCTCCAGGTCCCAGAACATCTTCTGCGTGTAGGCAAAATACAGCTGGTTCACCGCCTGCCAGCCGCCCCCAAATGTCCCCTCATCCACAAACCGGTATTTAAACGAAAACTGCAGCTCTGCCTCGAGAATCGGATCCGCGCCGATCACCGCATAGTTCGGTTTATATAAAGAGATCCCCTGCCCTGCGGTTTCCAATGATTGGAAATCATTCCCCGCCGCCCCGGCCGCAACCGCCAGCCCCGCCGCCACTAAAAATATTTTCATAATACCAGCATACTCCAGCACACCCCATTTTCCAACCACTGGAAAAACTTGCTATTTTACCATATATTTATATGGTTACCTCATGACCGGCCGGAAAACGCATTTTGAGTGGGATAAAAACAAAGATG
>JBFJYX010000057.1:0-11380 GCA_041622415.1 Pontiella sp. | reverse complement strand
GAACGGATTTGATGTGATCCTCTCGACGGACGGCGACAGTGACCGTCCGCTGATTTCCGATGAGCACGGCGTGTGGCTGCGCGGCGATGTGGCCGGAATCCTGGCGGCCAAATATCTGGGTGCGGATTCGGTAAGCACACCGGTGAGCTGCAATACGGCGCTGGAAAAATGCGGGTGGTTCCCGGATATCCGGCGCACGAAGATCGGTTCGCCGTTTGTGGTGGCATCGATGATTGAAGCGAGCTTTGCCGGGAAAAAGGGCGTGGTCGGTTATGAGGCCAACGGCGGTTTCCTGGTCAATTCGGCCTTTCCAGTGTTTGGAAAAGAGCTTCGGGCCCTGCCGACGCGTGATGCGGTGCTGCCGGTGCTGAGCATTATCCTGCTGTCGATCAAAGAGGCTAAGCCGATTTCCGGCCTGCTGGCCGAGCTGCCGCAGCGGTTCACGGCGAGTGACCGTATTCAGGATTTTCCGACGGAAGAAAGCGCCAAGATCCTGGCGCAGTTTGAAGAGGTTTCCGCCATCGAAGAGGCGTTCGGCGAAGTGTTCGGCCGCGTGGAGTCGGTGGACCGCACCGACGGGCTGCGTGTGACGTTCCAATCATCGGAAGTCCTGCATATGCGGCCGTCGGGCAATGCCCCGGAATTCCGCTGCTACAACGAGGCGGATTCGGAAGAGCGGGTAGTGGAGATGCAGCGCCAGTCGATGGAGATTCTGCTGCAGCTGAAAGGATAGAGGCCGGGCTGATGGCCCGGCAGCGGCAGAATAGCCGCAAGCCGGGCTTTATTTTTCCGGGCATTCTGGTATCCGTTTGGCCAGTTTTTAATTGAGAGAGAGAACCATGGCGATTGTACCCGATAGAGCAACATTTTTAGAACAGGCGAAGCAGGGGAATCTGGTGCCGGTCTGGAAGGAACTCCTGGCCGACCAGGAGACGCCGGTGTCGGCGTACAAACGGGTGCGCAAATACCTGCGCGAAAAGGACCATGCTTCGCATACCTACCTGCTGGAATCGGTGGAGGGCGGCGAGAATATCGGCCGCTATTCGTTCATCGGCGGGAATCCGCGGACCATCCTGCGGGCGTATGGCCGCAAGGTGGAAATCGAGACGCAGGGGGAGCCGCTGAAGGTGATCGAGGATATCGATCCGCTTGAGGCCCTGAAACAGCACATGGCGCAGTTTTCGCCGGTGGTGGATGATCCGTCGCTGCCGCGTTTTATCGGCGGAGCCGTAGGGTTCCTCGGCTATGACGTGGTCTCGCAGTTTGAGCCTCGCGTTCCAGTGATTGGAAACGATGATATCGGGAATCCGGACATGGTGTTCATGGTGACCGACGGGCTGATTGTTTTTGACCGGGTTAACCATAACCTGCGGATCGTTTCCAATGCACATATCAACGGCGACGCGAACGCCGCCTACGACAAGGCGGTCGCCGAAATCGAGGAACTCACCCAGGCGCTGAAAACTTCCATTCACCGGGTGCTGATTGATTCGCATACGGAGGTGGAGCCGCTGGAACCGAAATCCAACACCTCCAAGGAAGAGTTTCTGGAGATGGTGGAGAAGACGAAGGAGTATATCCGCTCGGGCGATGTGATCCAAACGGTGATCTCGCAGCGGTTTGAAGTGGAAAACCATGCGGACTCGCTGGATGTATACCGCGCCCTGCGTGCGGTCAATCCGTCGCCCTACATGTACTGTCTCGATATGGGCGACAGCGCCATTGTGGGTACGTCGCCGGAAATCCTGGTGCGGTGCGAGGATGACCACGTTGAGGTCCGGCCGATTGCCGGAACCCGCCCGCGCGGCGCGACGCCGGAAGAGGATCTGGCCTACGAGAAAGACCTGCTGTCGGATCCGAAGGAGATTGCCGAGCATATTATGCTGGTCGACCTGGGCCGGAATGATGTGGGCCGCGTCTGTGAATTTAATTCCGTGGAAGTGCCGGACCTGATGGTGATCGAGCGCTACAGCCACGTGATGCATATCGTGTCGGATGTGACCGGCAAGCTGGCCAAAGATCACGATATCTACGATGTGGTGCGCGCGAGCTTCCCGGCCGGTACGGTGAGCGGCGCCCCGAAAATCCGGGCCATGGAAATTATTGCTGAGCTCGAAAAGAGCAAGCGAGGGCCCTATGCCGGCTGCGTCGGCTATTTTGATTACAACGGAAATTTTGACGCGGCGATTACGATCCGTACGGTTATCCTGGACAAGGATAAGGCGTACGTGCAGGCCGGGGCCGGCATTGTGGCGGATTCGGTGCCGATCAGTGAATATGAAGAAACCCGAAACAAGGCGCGCGGCATGATGAAGGCCCTCGCTCTTGCCAAGCACTATCACGCCGCCCGGACGGGGGATGAATAATCACGCAAAGTCGCAAAGGCCGCGAAGGTATGACGGAGAATGAAATTGCAAAAGAGGTGGTTGATGCATCCTTTGCTATTCACTCCCAGTTAGGCCCCGGATTATTGGAAAGCGTTTACGAAATACTGCTCGCTGATGAACTCGGATTAAGAGGCCTGTCGGTTAAGCAACAGGAACCGATTAGTATAAAATTTAAAGGAAGAGAATTTGCCGAAGCATTTCGGGCAGATTTAATTATAAATGATAAGGTGATTGTCGAGTTGAAATCGGTGGATGCGCTGAAGCCGGTTCACAAGAAACAATTGCTCACATATCTTCGCCTGACAGAGCTTAAGTTGGGCCTGTTAATTAATTTTGGAGAACACTTGATCAAAGATGGAATTTCCCGAGTTGCAAATGGTTTATAACTTTGCGCTCTCTGCGTCTTTGCGTGAGAAAGAAGGCCTATATGATTCTTGTTATCGATAACTACGATTCCTTTACCTATAACCTCGTGCAGTACCTGGGCGAGCTGGGCGCGGAAATGCGGGTGTTCCGCAATGATGAAATTTCGATTGCGGAGGCCGTGGCGCTGAAGCCGGAAAAGGTGCTGGTCAGCCCGGGGCCGTGCACCCCGAAAGAGGCGGGCATTTCCTGCGATATTATCCGCGAGTTCGGGCCGCGGCTGCCGACATTCGGCGTATGCCTGGGGCATCAGTCGATCGGCGATGTCTACGGCGGACATGTGATTCGGGCCGACCGCCTGATGCACGGTAAAACCTCGCCGATGATCCATGACAACCGGAGCGTCTTTAAAGGACTGCCCAGTCCGTTTGATGCCACGCGCTATCATTCCCTGATCATTGAGCGTGAAACCCTGCCGGACTGCCTGGACATTACGGCATGGACGGCGGAAGGTGAAATTATGGGCGTGCAGCATAAGGAACATCCGGTGCACGGGGTTCAGTTCCACCCGGAATCGATTCTGACCGTTGAGGGCAAAAAACTGCTGCAGAACTTCCTGGATCTGTAGCGGACGCTTCGGCGGATTTCATCTAAAGTGTTCGGCCCGCGCTTTTAAGGTGGTTCTTTCGGTTCTTCTTTCGTCTTATGGATGACGTAAAGGAGATCCGCCATGAAAACTGTTGAATCTGCATCACGCCGCACGTTTGTTAAAACCACCGCCGCCGGCACAGCTGTTGCCGCCGTGGCCCCGAGCGCTTCCGCCGCGTCTTCCGAAAAAATCGACGTCTGGATCCTGCACGGGAAAGATAATCGCAAGCTGATGGAAAAGGCCATGGAGATTGTGATGGCCAACGGCGGGCTGGGGACCGGAGTCAAAAACCTGACGCTCAAGGTGAATGCCGCCTGGGGGCGCGAGCCCGAGGTTGGAGCCAACACGCATCCGGACCTGGTCGATGTCTTCCTGGAAAAAGCACGTGCCAGCGGCGTGGAAACCGTGAAGATTCCCGAGCATCCGTGTAATTCGGCGAAGATCGCATTTGATAAGAGCGGGATCGAAAAGGTCGCCAAAAAACATAAGTGCAAAATGATCGATCTCCAGAAGGATCAGGACAGTTTCCGCAAAGTGGAGATTTCCAAGGGTCGGAAACTCAAGGAGGCCGAGGTGGCCAGTGAGTATCTGGATGCCGATGCGGTGGTCAATATTCCGGTGGCCAAGCATCACGGCGGCGCCACTGTGTCCTGTGCCATGAAAAACTGGATGGGTATTGTGAAAGACCGGCGCTATTGGCATCGCACAGACCTGCACCAGTGCATCGCGGACTTCAGCTCTTTCTATCAACCCGCCTGGACGATCGTGGATGCCACGCGCTGCATGCTCGACCATGGACCGCAGGGGCCGGCGGAAAACCTGGCCGAGCCGAACCTGCTGATTATTTCCCGGGACCAGGTCGCGGCGGATGCCTGCGTGATGGATATTTTCGGGCATCAGCCGCGTGATATTAAATACCTGCGGTATGCCGAGGAAATGGGCATCGGGGTGATTGATAAGAGCAAAATGAACATCCAGGAAATCGAAGTCGGTTAGTCATGGGTGAAGAGGGTTTTTTGAAGCGACACAAACAGGCGGTCCGCTGGTCGGTCCGTCTGTTTATTCTGGCCCTGAGCGTCTTTTTTCTGATCGGTGGCCCGTTGCCTGAACATGCTGTGCGCTGGATTCCTGCACTGAGTCCGTTGGCTGCGGTTTCGGCATTGCTGGCGCATCAGGTCTGGTATGTATCGCTGGTCTGGAGCCTGCCGGCCGTGGGCGTATTGCTGCTCAGTTTATGGAAGGGGCGTTTTTTCTGCCGCTGGATCTGCCCGCTGGGAACCCTTTATTCTGTTCCGTCGCAGTTCAGTGCAAAGAAGAAGCTCCTGCCCTGGAAGCTGAGCGGCTATCTCTTCTGGTTCACGATCTTCGCGTCTATTGCCGGGCTTCCGCTGATTCTTTTTCTGGACCCGCTATCCACGTTCACACGGTTCGGCGTGCTGGGTCAGGGGACCGCGCATGTGATGGCCTGGGTTCCGGGGGTGCTGATTCCGCTTTTTCTATTGCTGAGTTTTGTACAGCCGCACATCTGGTGCATGCAACTCTGTCCGCTGGGTTATATGGTTGAGAAGCTGAAGGTCAAACAGCCGAAAACAGAAAAATCGATACGGACGAGCCGGCGCGAAATTTTAACCGGTCTGGCTTTGGGCGTTCCCGCAGCGATGGTTTTCAAGCAAGCGGCCCGGGCTGAACAGCCGCTGGTCATGCCGCCGGGCGCCAAGAGCCTGGATAGTTTTGCGGCGACCTGTATCCGTTGCTATGCCTGCGTGAAAGCCTGTCCGACGGGTGTGCTTACGGTGCGGAAAGAAGGCGGACTGGCTGAGCTGTGCCTGCCCGAAATGGACTTTGATAAACACGACGGTTCATATTGCGAGCAATACTGCAATCTTTGCACCACGGTTTGTCCGACCGGAGCTATCCAGTTCCTGAATGAGGACGATAAGCAGAACCGGAAAATTGCGATCGCGCATGTTCGTAAAGGTGCCTGTCTGGCCTGGGAGGAACGGCAGGAGTGCCTGGCCTGTGATGAGTTCTGCGGGTATAACGCCTTCGAGGTGACTGAAGGCCCCGACGGTATACCGCAGCCGGAAGTGAATCCCCGTAAATGCCGCGGCTGCGGAGCCTGCCGGAATATCTGCCCGGCCACCTTTAAAGGCAATGCCATCTCCATGACACCGTTGACTGAGCAGAAAACGGTCACCCCAGAGGATGAGGAATCCTCGATCGAGCGGCAAAGACGCAGAAGAAACTGGGCCCACTGACCGTCATTTTTCCAGATATTGGAAAATCTTTTTATATCCATAAATTTCACACTTCATGAGGTGTGAAATGGAAGAATGGTCATATATTTCAGTATGTTGGTGTTTTTCACACTTCGTGAAGTGTGAAATTTATGGTCGGAATCAATCTGTTGATGGAGCGAGGGCGGATTTAATTCCGGTAGCGGTTTACGATCGGAACGCGGCGGTCGCGGTCGAAGGATTTCGGAGTGATTTTTACGCCGGGGGGGGATTGGCGGCGTTTGTATTCGCTCAGTTCCACGGCGTGGATCACGCGGCGGACGATCGCTTCGTCATAACCTTTTGCTGTGAGCGAATCGATGCCCATGTCGTTTTCGACATAATCTTCCAGAATCGGATCGAGGACTTCGTAAGGCGGTAATGAATCGGAATCTTTCTGGTCGGGGCGAAGTTCGGCCGAGGGCGGGCGTTCGATGATGCTCGGGGGGATGACGATGCCGCCTTCCTGTTCGTTGCGCCATCGGCACAGGTCGAAAACCAGCGTCTTCGGGACATCTTTGATGACGGCAAAACCGCCGGCCATATCGCCGTAGATGGTGCAGTAGCCCATGGCCATTTCGCTTTTGTTTCCCGTGGTGAGAACGAGCCAGCCGTATTCGTTGGAAAGCGCCATGATCAGATTGCCGCGAATGCGCGCCTGAAGGTTTTCTTCGGCAAGGCCGGGTTGTTTGTCTTTGCCCCAGACTTTGGACAGTTCGCCGCTGAACTGATCATAGAGCCCTTTGATCGGAATTTCATGAAATTCGATGTCGAGGAGGTCGGCCATTTCATGGGCATCGCCCAATGTTCCGGAGGAGGAGTATTGGGAGGGCATTGTAACGGATGCGACGCGGTCTTTGCCCAGTGCATCGACCGCAATGGCGAGCACGAGCGCGGAGTCGATCCCGCCGGAGAGGGCGACGACTACGCGTTTGAAGCCGATCTTGTTGACATAGTCCTTGAGGCCGAGTTTGAGGGCTTCGTAGACTTCCTGATAGTCCGGGAGGGGAGCTTCCTTGCGCAGTTGAACCTGTTTTTCAGCCTGGGCCCCGTAAAACAGGATATCGTCGTGAAACTGTTTGGCGCGTGCGATGCGGGAGCCGTCGGGGGCAAACACCATGCTGGCCCCGTCGAACACCAGTTCGTCCTGGCCGCCGACCATGTTGCAGTAGAGCAGGGTCGTGTTCAGTTTCCGGGCGGTCTGTGCGAGCACGTCGATTCGGTCATTGAGCAGCTTGCCGCGATGGTAGGGGGAGGCGGAGAGGTTGATCAGCAGCTCGATCTGTTTATTTTCCAGGGCCTGGACGGCGGGGCCTTCGGGATTCCAGGAATCTTCGCAGATATGGACGGCGACGATTTTGCCGTTGAGGTTCATGATCAGCGGTTCGGTTCCGGCTTCGAACAGCCGCTTTTCGTCGAAGACGCCGTAGTTGGGGAGCAACATTTTATGGTACTCGCCGATGATTTCCGAACCCTGGAAAACGAGCGCGGCATTATACTTTTTACCGTCGCGGGCAACCGGAGCGCCGATGATGATGAACGGCTCCGGCGGCAGCTCTTTCCTGAGCCGTTCGAGCTGCAGTGCGCAGTCGTTGCAGAAGTGGTCCTTCAGGATCAGGTCTTCCGGCGGGTAACCGGCCAGGGCCAGCTCGGGAAACAGAATCAGCTCGGCCCCTGCTTCTGCGGCTTTCCAGGCATTGGAAACGATAAGGTCGGCGTTGCTCTGCAGCGCGCCGACCGTCGGATTCATCTGAACGAGTGCGGTGATCATGCGTGAATGGTGACGTTAGAGACGTGAAGCATGGGAATCACGCCTCACGTTTCACGCATCACTTACCTTCTGTAGTTCGGAGCTTCCTTGGTAATTTTGATGTCGTGGGCATGGGCCTCGACGGCGCCGGCACTCGAAACCCGGACGAAACGACCCTTGGTCTTGAGGTCAGGAATAGTTTTAGTGCCGCAGTAACCCAGGCTGGCCTGCAGGCCGCCGCAGTACTGTTTCATCACCTTGTTGACGGTGCCGGAAAACGGAACCATGCCTTCAATACCCTGCGGGACCAGGTCGTCTTCGTCGCTCAGGTCGTAGCGCTGGCGGGAACCTTCGCGGGATTTCATGGCATCGAGCGATCCCATGCCGCGGTAGATGACAAACTGGCGGCCTTCATAAATGATTTTTTCGCCGGGCGATTCATCGGTTCCGGCAAGCACAGAACCCATCATGACGGTGTCGGCACCGGCCACGAGGGCTTTGGCAATATCGCCGGAGTTGCGGATGCCGCCATCGGCCACCACGGGAATTTCGCCTTTAAGGGCGCTGGCTGCGGCATAGATGGCTGAGATCTGCGGAATACCTACACCGGCGACGACGCGGGTGGTGCAGATGGAGCCCGGACCAATACCGACTTTCACCGCGTCGGCACCGGCATCGCGCAGGGCGAGGGCGGCCTCGGCTGTGGCGATGTTGCCGCCGATTACGTCGATGTGCGGGAATTTCTTTTTCACCCAGGCCACCATGTCGATGACGCCTTTGGTGTGGCCGTGGGCGGTATCCACCACCATGACGTCGACTTCGCGCTCGCTGAGGATTTCAGCGCGTTCGTAGTCGCCGGGGCCGACCGCGGCGGCGACGCGGAGGCGGTATTTTTCGTCACGGTTAAAGAGGGGTTCTTCATTTTCGATGAGGCGGCGGACATCGGCGTAGGAATAGAGGCCGACGAGTTTGCCTTTTTCGATCAGCGGCAGTTTGCCGATTTTGTGCTGCTGCATAATGTCGTATGCTTGGCGCAGGTTGGTCTCGGGTTTGGCCGTGATGACCTCTTTCGTCATAATGTCGATGACCGGGGCGCGTTTGGAGCGGGAGAACCGGATATCCTTGGAGGTCAGAATGCCGACGAGTTTGCCCTCGTTGTCGAGAATCGGGAACCCGTTGAAGCTGTAGCCTTTTTCCTCGCGGCGCATGGCGATCGTTTCCAGCGTGTCGTCGGTGGAAAAGGTGATCGGATCGGAGATCAGTCCGTTGAGGTGGTGTTTCACCCGGCTGACCTGCAGAGCCTGCACGTCGGGATCGAGGTTTTTGTGGATGACGCCGATTCCGCCGAGCATCGCCATGGCAATGGCCATGCGGCCTTCCGTCACCGTATCCATGGCGGCGGAGAGGAAGGGGATTTTAACCCCGACGTTCCGGGTCAGTTTTGAGGAAATGTCGGTATCGCCCGGCAGGAAGTCTGCATATTGGGTGATGAGCGACACATCATCGAAGGTCAACCCCTCATAGGGGAAGGTATTCATAAAGTCCTGTATATATTCATTCTGGATCATATTTTCTGCATCCTTTTGCCGGCCCATTCTGTGCACATCGGGAGGCGGAGTCAAGCGCAGTGATGAACGAATACATTTGCCGACGCTGCGGAGACCAGAAAAGCGGGTTTTCGGCCTTCAGCGTCTTCGAATTTAAAGGCTGTCTGAGGGGCAGGTCGATGCGAATCTGGCATTCTAAATGCGTATTATATCAGCGGCTGAACCTGCCATTTGTAAGGTAGAGGAGTTTTATGAAGACGGATAAATCTGGATTTACGCTGATCGAGATCGTGATTGTGGTCGCGATAGTGGGCCTGCTGGCCACGCTGGGCAGTTTGGGGTATACGAAAGCAATGCATAACAGCCGGGTTAACGTGGCGCAATCCGAACTGGAAATGATTGCGGCCGCGACGCTTCAGCTCGCATGGGATACGGGAAAATGGCCGAACGGGGCATGGAGGAATCAGGCGGCTTCCGGCAATAATGAAGTTTCCGATTTGTCGGACGGGCCGCTATTCTCTATTTCGGATGCGGATCTGTATCCGGGCTGGCAGGGGCCCTATTATGAAGGCTCTCTCGTGGATCCCTGGGGGCAGTCCTATTATTTTGACTCCGATTACCGGGTCGATGGAGAAAATCGCATTGTGGTCGGTTCCGGGGGACCTAACTGCTCCCGTATCAATCGTTATGACAGCGACAATATCTATGTTTTTCTGGATGACTGAGATCCGCTGACAGAATCATAACTCTTTCGCATCTTTCCCTGCCGACCGGCTTTTATCTGTTGATCCGCAGCCGGCCGGAGCGGGGGACTTTTATCGTGCCCGGCCATCCGTCCGAACAGGCTGCGGGGAGTGGCCTTTCAACCGATCTGAAGTCCGCACGCTGCCGGGCGCTCATTGTGCTGGATGGTGAAGCCTCCGTGGGCCGCCGTTGAATCCGCTATGTTCCAGCGCCAGCCGATGACGGCGCCTTTGGTTTAGATCTCTTCCGGGAATGCACATATAAAAAAGCCCCGGCTTTTTCAGATGCCGGGGCTCGTTGAATGCGGTTTGTTTTTATTTTTGCCAGGCGGCAATGACGACTTTGGGTTCTGCGTCGCTGCCGGTGTCATCCGGGCCGCCGTATTCGGGGTAGATCGGAAGGAACTGCTGATATTTCAGGACGCCGTTGCCGCCTTTGTCAGCGCCGAGTTTGGCAATCACCTGCCCGGTGATATCGCCGCCGTTCTGTGTGAAAGAACCGTCGCCGGAATACAACAGGCCGGTTACTTTTCCTTTCGATGCGGTCATCTTGATATTGTTGCCCGCTCCGGTGTTGGCGATGGCAATACCATGGGTGGCTGTGAGGTAGCAGCTATTCGCTATGGTTATGGTGCCCGAAGCAATGATGGTGGCTGTGACCGTGCCGGATACGGTTACATCGCCATCCACATACCAGATTCCGCCGGGCGGGTTGCTGCTGATGGTGGTGCCTCCGGATTTGGTGGCGCCGTAATACTCGGCATGCCGGATGTAGGGGTCCAGATCAATGTCCGGAATGGTGATCGGGGCGACGGTCTGCTCAAACTCACCGCCGGATGCTCCGCCTTTTTTGCCGGTATTAACGTCGGGGGCTGTGGCGGTTCCGTTCACGGTCTTGTTGTTGCCGATCGTGATGGATGTTGAGGACTGGATATTGGCATTCACCGTGATGCTTCCGTTGATGGTCAGGTCGCTGTTCGAATGAATGATGAAGTCATCCCCAATCGTATCGGAAGTGCCGCGGAAGCTGGCCTCTCCTTCGGTGGCCATAACCATTTTGAACACATCCATGTCCCCATAGTTGGGGACCTCTTCGGCTACGGTTACCGTGCTCTCGGTCCAGTTGTCATCTTCGGTGAGCACTTCCACCTCGACTTCCACTCCGCGGCAGGTGCCTTTCGAATGGATCAGCACATATTGGCCGTTGGTGCTGGGAATAATATCCAGCGTAAACGAGCCGTCGCCGTAGGCACTGACAAGGTCCTGCCCGGTCGTATAGGTGGTGTTGGTGTTCAGCCGAAACCGCGAGGGCTCCAGGCGGTTGTCATAATCCTCGCGGAGCAGGGCATAGGCAAATTCAACGCCGGACTCGGCATAAACGGCTGCCTGCGCCTTATCGCGCATGCGTCCTGCATTGAAGGCACTCTGGCTTCCGCTGGTGTAAATCATCGTGAATGTAATACCCAGAATGGCCATGGAACCCATAACAGTAACGAGGGCGTAACCTGCTTTCTTAATCGCTTTTGTATTCATAGTTCATTCTCCGATGCTAGAATCCTGTGTTGCGTGGGCTGAGTTCAACTTTTTGTGATGAGCTGATGCGCCGGATGGTATTATTCATGGTCCGGATATCTTTATAAATTTCGAGATCGACGATCAGGGCGG
>JBFJYX010000056.1:0-11522 GCA_041622415.1 Pontiella sp. | reverse complement strand
GTAGATTTTCAGGCCGGCCTTTTTGATGGCTTCCATGTCGATGACGTTTTCGAGGTCGTCGACGTAGGGGCTGATGAAGTCGTAGGCGACAGTGGTGTCGGCTTCGAGGGCTTCGGGATAGTAGAGGGATTCGACTTCGTCGTTCTGGTCGGCGAGCAGCTCGTTGGCGCGTTCGGCAATCCAGCCGGTGGCGTCGGTGTCGGCCGGGCCGCCGTGGGGCGGGTTGTATTTAAAGCCGCCGTTGTCGGGCGGATTGTGCGAGGGGGTGATGACGACGCCGTCGGCGAGGCCTTCGGTTTTGCCTTTGTTATAGGCGAGGATGGCGTGGGAGATGACCGGGGTCGGGGTGTAGCCGCCGTCTTTATCGATCATGACGGTGACGCCGTTGGCGGCGAAGACTTCGAGTGCGGTTTTTTCGGCCGGGATGGAGAGGGCGTGGGTGTCCTTGCCCATAAAGAGCGGGCCGGTGATGCCCTGGCCGGCGCGGTATTCGCAGATGGCCTGGGCGATGGCCATGATGTGGTCTTCGGTAAAGCTGGTTTTCAGGGAGGTGCCGCGGTGGCCGGAGGTGCCGAAGGCCACTTTCTGATCCGGGTTGGAAACGTCCGGCTGGGTTTCGTAGTACAAGCTGATCAGCTCAGCAACGTCGGTGAGGTTTTCCTTCTTAACGGGTTTTCCGGCATCTGGATGAATGGCCATCGTTTCCTCCTGTAAAAGTTTATGCGCAACGGAGATCTCTGATTACCAGAAAAGAACGAGGGTTCACAAATGAATTGTGAACCCGATGGTGCGCGGACGGGGCGGTTTTATTTCATAAACGCCCGGGCTTCTTCCGGAACTTTGTCCATGTGAATCTGCACGTCGTGTTTTGCCGCGGCTTCGATCAGCAGGGTGCCGACTTTCTGCGGCGAGTCGGGATTTTCTTTTTTGATGCGGGCGACGACTTCATCGAAGAAGCCGGCAAACTCACCGGGCGAAATCATGAGCAGCATTCGGGCGGGTTCGTCGGTCGGATTCCAGAAGCCGTGCAGATGGCCGCGGGGCAGCACCATGAGGGTGCCCGCCGGTGCGGCGACGGTTTCTTCGCGTTCCAGGAAATGGACCGTGCCTTCGAGGACATAAAAGAATTCATCCTCGCGGGAGTGCACATGGGGCGGCGCCCCGAAGGTTTTCGGCGGGAGCGTGAGTTCGAGCACGGCGATATTCGCATCCGGGTTGTGCGAATGGGCCAGCTGCGCGGTCAGATGACCGGGAAACGGGATTGCGGGAACGGAGCCCGGAAGAACGGTTCGGGGTTCATCGGCGGCGCGGGCCGCACAGAGCAGGAGCAAGGCGGTGAACATGACATATGAACGCATCGGACTTCCTTTCTGTTGATTGAAAGAAGCCTGAAAGCCGCCGGGGCGGAGTGCAACGGATTTTAAGTGAATATAAGGGCCGGTTCAAATGGATGCGGCGCCGGAGGGGGCCAGGCCCATCACTTCGCACACGCTGGCTTCGACCGCTTCTTTGGAATAGTTCGGCAGGTTGCCGGGGACGGGGAAGAAGGGGGTGCCCTGTTCGCGGAGGTAGTCGATGGCGGGCCGGGTTTTGGTCCGGAATTCGCTGAGCCGTTTCTTCAGGCTCTCGAGGTTGTCATCGCTGCGCTGCACGATATCGCATTTTTTCAGGCATTCGTTTTGACGTTCATGCGGCGGGGGGCGGAATTCCATGTGGAAGAGTTCGCCGCAGCTTTTGCAGATGCGGCGGCCGAGGGTGCGGTTGATGATCAGCTCGTCCTCATTTTCGACGAGCAGGACGGCGTCCAGCTTCACGCCCTCGCGCTGCATGAGGTTCAGCAGAAATTCCGCCTGTTCCCGGGTGCGCGGAAATCCATCGATCACGGCGCCGCGGAAATCCATGGCACGGAAGGCCGATTCAAAGAGGGCGTTGGTGATGCGGTCCGGAACAAAGAGGCCCTGGTTCACATAGTAGGTGGCTTTCAGGCCCAGCACGATATCGTCGGCCCCGGGCCGGCCGATGATGCCGAGCTGTTCCATGATGGCGGCGTCGGGGATAAAGTCGTTGGCTGCGGAGTCGTAGAATGCGGCCAGGTCGCCGGCATAAGCGAATTCCTTGAAGAGGCCGAGGTAGTGGCGGAAAATGTCTCCGGTCGAGAGCTGTTTGAGGTTGAACCGGCGGATCAGGAAATCAACCCGCGGCTGTTTGCCGGCTCCGCTCTTACCCATTACGACTACATTCTGCACATCATCCATCGTTTTTCCCTTTCACAAAGACTGAAAAGGCTACGGGCGCGTAATGAGCATTGCAATACCCATTACGGGATTTTTCGTGCAGCGCCGATTATAACTTTGGGCGGAAATAGTAGTGGCCGCGTGCGGCACGGATGCTAAGCTTTTTTCCAGTAGCCGGATGTACTGTGCGGCACGGACGGGAATGTGTTTTCCAATGACTGGAAATCAATAAGGAGGTTGGGGATGAGTGAATCGAGTGGTCACAGACCGCCTAAGGTGCTTTTGAATGCCGCGTTGGCGACGTCGCTGCCGGTGCTGATCGGCGGCGGATTGTTTGCGGTGTTTGTTTTTGTCTGGTTTTTCTGCCGGATCGAGCCGGGCGCCGGCGAGATAGCCGTGCTGATCCGCAAAACGGGGGATAACCTGCCGCCGGGGCAGGTGATTGCGCTGGAGGAAAGGCAGAAGGGCATTCAGCTGGCGGTGCTGGCGGAAGGCCGGTATTTCCGCAACCCCTACACCTGGAGCTGGCGCATGCATAAGATTCTCGACGTGCCGGCCGGCAAGCTCGGCGTGATGACCCGCCTGTACGGTGCGGATCTTCCGCCCGGAAAAATCATGGCCGGGGATGATGAAAAAGGGATCGTGGAAGAGATTCTGCGTCCCGGCAAATACCGCATCAATCCCTATGCCTATAAAGTGCACACCTTCGATGCAATCAATATCCGGCCGGGGCATGTGGGGGTGGTGACCGCGCTCACCGGCCATGACGTGCTGAACAACAACCTGCCCGCCGAAAAGCGCAACACCTTTATGGTCGAGGAGGGCCTGAAGGGGGTCAGCGGTATGCTGCTCGATCCGGGCACGCATTACCTGAACCCCTACATCTATAACTCAGTGGAGGTCGACCTGCGCTCCCAGCGGTTTGATATGTCCGGCACGGATGTGATCAGTTTCCTGACCCTGGACGGCTTTACCGTCACGGTGGAAGGCTACATCGAGTTCGGCATCGACCACGCCGAAGCGGCGTTCCTGACCCACCGGGTGGGCGACATGGATGACATCATCAAGAAACTGATACTGCCGCGCGCCCGCGGGTTCAGCCGTATCGAGGGCAGCAAGCACCCGGCGGTAAACTTTATTGTGGGTGAAACGCGCCAGAAATTTCAGAACGATCTCGAAGCGCATCTCCGTTCCAAATCGAAGGGCTGGGGCGTGGACATTAAAGCGGTCGGGGTCCGCAAGGTGATCGTTCCGGACGAAATCGCCTCGATCAACCGCGACCGCGAACTGGCGGTGCAGGAAGCGGCGAAATATGAGCAGCAGATTATCCAGGCGAAATCCAAGGCCGAGCTGACCAAGCAGGAAATGCTGGCGATCCAGAACCGCGAAAAGGTGGAAGCGGATACCAAACGCATCCGCGCGGTGATTGACGCGCAGCAGGACCAGAGCGTTCGCCTGATCGCCGCCCAGAAGGAACTGGATGTGGCGCAGGTGGAATATGAAGCCGCCCTGTTCCAGGCCGAAGCCATCCTGCTGACGGCCGATGGCGAAAAGGACGCGGTGACGGCCCGGAACGAGGCGGAGGCTTCCGTCCTGCAGACCCGGGTGAATGCGTTCGGCAGCGGTAACGCGTTTGCGCAGTACACCCTCTATGAAAAACTGGCGCCGAATATCCTGTCGGTGCTCAGTTCCGATTCGGAAGAGGGGCTCGGTTTCATCTTCAGCACATTCGCTCCGGCGAAGGGAGGTGCGGAATGAGAATTTCAGGAAAAGCTATTGTCGGTGCCGCGGTTTCAATGGGGCTGATTGTCGTCGGCCTGGTGTTTATGTTTATCTGGGGCTTCTGCCGCTTTTATGTCGGCCCGAATCAGATGGCCGTCATTACGGCCAAAGTGGGCGAACCGCTTGATGAAGGGCAGATCCTGGCGCGCGCCGGGCAGAAGGGGATTCTGGAGGAACCGCTGGGCGAAGGCCGGCACTTCCGCTTCCCGCTCTTTTATGAGTGGGACATCGTCAATGTCACCCTCATTGATCCGGGTAAAGTCGGTATCGTCACCTCCAAGGTCGGCGAAAAGCTGCCGACCGGCGAATTTATCGCCGAGCGCGGTCAGAAGGGCATCTGGCGCAATGTGCTGGGGCCGGGCAAATACCGCATGAATCCGCACGGTTATAACATCGAGATTGTCGACGCCATCAGTATTCCGATCGGCTATGCCGGGGTGATCACTTCGCGGTCAGGCACGCAGGCGCCCTCGGGCGAGTTTGCGAACGACCAGCAGAAAGGGGTGCGCCGGGATGTGCTGCAACCCGGACTCTATTATGTGAATCCGCAGGCCTATAAAGTGGATGTGCTGGAAGTGGGCATCAACCAGGTTTCGCTGCTCGGTCAGGGCGGCAGCAAGGTGGTGACGAAGGCGCGCCAGCTGGGGCAGAGCCAGGCGCTTAATGTGCTGCAGAACAACATGCTCAAACAGCAGGAACAGAAGCGGGCGGACTACTTCAGCCGCCGCGATGTTTCCGGAAGCTTCCAATCGAAGCAGGGCCGGGAAGTGAACTTCGCCGCCGGTAAAGCGCCGCGGTCGGTGGCGCCGGCCGCGCTCGATGAAGGGGAAATCAACCTGGCGGAACTGGTGAGTTTTCCGTCGCGCGACGGGTTTGAAATCAGCCTCGACATGACCCTGGAATTTGAGCTGAACCCCGGCGATATTGCGGGCATTTACAGCCGCTACGGCGACCTGCCGGCGGTGGTGGATAAAATCATCATGCCGCAGATCACCTCGATCTCGCGCAACAAGGGATCGGAATACCGGGCCAAG
The DNA here is from genome assembly GCA_041622415.1 of Pontiella sp. Lineage (GTDB taxonomy): Bacteria > Verrucomicrobiota > Kiritimatiellia > Kiritimatiellales > Pontiellaceae > Pontiella. The sequence goes on along the minus strand of JBFJYX010000056.1, from coordinate 6,472 downwards.
GATTTCATCGTCGGCGAGGGCCGTGAAAAATTCCAGCAGGACCTGACCGATTCGCTGGAGCTCGAACTGGGCGAAAAGGCCATTCGGGTTTACAACGCCCTGATCCGCCACGTTGAAGTGCCCGGCCAGATCCGTGAGCCGATCCAGCAGGCCAGTATTGCGGTCGAGCAGGACCTGACCAATAAGGAGCGGCAGAACACCGCGCGTAAAGAGGCGCAGCTCAATACGGAGCTCTCGCTGATCAAGCAGCGCGGTGAACAGGTGATGCAGGAGACGGAAAAACTGAAAGCCGAAATTGCCGCCGACCTGCAGAAACAGGTGGCGACCATTCAGGCGGAAACGCTGAAAAAAGAAGCCGAAATCCGCAAGGCCACCGCCGCGATCAATGCCGACAAGGTCCGCGTGCTCGGCCAGGCCGATGCCTCGGCGCTGGAAAAGGTGGACGGCGAGAAGGCCAAGGGCCTGCAGCTGAAAACCGCCGCGTTCAACGATCCGCTGGCATATGCCAAATGGATTTTTGCGCAGAGCCTGAATCCGAAGATGAAGCTGAATATCATCCATGCGGGCGAAGGCACCCTCTGGACCGACCTGGAGAAAACCGGCTTTGCCGAACTCGGAGGTGCACAGCAGTTTAAAAACCCGCGCACCAAATAACGCAGGGGCGGCCGGGAAAGCATGGATGCCGGGCTGATGCGGGTTTTCGCGGAAAGCGGGTTGCTATTCATGCGGTCAAAGGCCATCGTCTGCGCTTTCATTTAACGAAGGAGAAATTCCATGGCATCAGCAGCAGCACGACATATTCTGGTTGCAACCGAGGCAGACTGCCTCACCCTGAAAAAGCAGATTGAAGAAGGCGCGGATTTTGCGGAACTGGCAAAAGCGCACTCCAAATGCCCGTCCGGCGCAGACGGCGGCGCACTCGGCACCTTCGGTCCCGGCCAGATGGTGAAAGAGTTTGATGAAGTGGTCTTCAGCGCGCCCGTCGGCGAAGTTCAGGGCCCGGTTAAGACCCAGTTCGGTTATCATCTGGTGGAAGTGACCCACCGGGTAGACTGATCGTTGTCAGCCCTGAGAACCGTCCTGCGGGGCGGTTTTCTTAAAGAAATAAAGAAATGCAGGCCGAATGTTAACATTCGGCCTGTTTTATTAAGCCCCCGCCGCTTTCGCATGTACAGGGCACGGGACCTGCTGAATACTCGCGGGATGAAGTCGAAACGCGGATTTACATTGGTTGAGATAATGATGGTGGTCGCCATCATCGGGCTGCTTGCGGCCATATCGATTCCCGCGTTTAAAACGGTTCGTTCCAGGAGCCTGGAAAAAACGAAGGCCAACAATGTGCGCATACTGAATAATGCGGTGCAGGTGTGGGCGATGGATCATATGGCCGCGGAAGAGCAGAATATCGGCCTGGATGTGGCCGAATACATCAAGGGCGGTTTCGACGGCCTATCGGTGGGCGACGCTGCGATAAACCTCAGCAATATCGTTTCCCGCACGGTCAGCCACACCTTTACGGTGGGCGACCTTTACTGATCCGAGGGTTTGAGGCCGAATTTGGCGTAGGCCCGCGGCGTGGCGACCCGGCCCTGCGCCGTGCGCTGCAGATAGCCCTCCTGAATCAGGTACGGCTCGTACACCTCTTCGATCGTGTCGGCTTCCTCGCCGACGGAAACCGACATGGAATTAATCCCCACCGGGCCGCCGCCGAATTTTTCGATGATGCAGCTCAGGATGCGTTTATCCATTTCCTCCAGCCCGTCGCCGTCGATATCGAGCAGGTTCAGCGCCTGGTCGGCGAGGTCGGCGGTGATGATATTGTCGGCCTTCACCTGGGCATAGTCGCGCGCGCGGCGCAGCAGGTTGTTGGCAATACGCGGGGTGCCGCGCGAGCGCGACGCAATTTCCATGGCCCCGCCGTCCTCAATTTCCACCCCGAGAATGCGGGCGGAGCGTTTCACGATTCTGCAAAGGGTGATGGCATCGTAATAGTCGAGGCGGTTCACGAGGCCAAAGCGTGAGCGCATCGGGGCGGACAGCATGCCGGCTCGGGTCGTTGCACCGATGAGGGTGAACGGCTGGATATTCAGCCGCACCGAGCGGGCGTTGGGCCCCTGATCGATCACAATATCGATGACGAAGTCCTCCATGGCGGAGTAGAGGTATTCCTCCACCGCGCGCTGCATGCGGTGGATTTCGTCGATAAACAGCACGTCGCCGCGCTCGAGGCTGGTCAGCAGGCCGGCGAGATCGGACGGTTTATCGATCACCGGGCCGGAGGTGCACTTGATGTTTACATCCATCGCCTCGGCGAGAATGTAGGAAAGCGTGGTTTTTCCAAGGCCTGGAGGTCCGGAGAGCAGCACGTGGTCGAGCACATCCTCGCGCTGGCGGGCGGCCTGCACAAACAGTTCGAGGCGCTCGATAATTTTATCCTGCCCCGTAAAATCCTCGAAGCGCGACGGCCGCAGCTTCTGCTCAAATTCCTGATCCGGTGTGATGATTTCGTTGTTCATGATTGAGGCATATGTAGCCACAGATGAACACGGGTTGTCACGGAATAGTCATTTTTTTCAACGCAAAGCCGCAGAGAGGAACAAGTGCCGCAGAGAACGAAAATCGGACTTTGCGCGTCTCTGCAAACTCAGCGTCTTTGCGTTGAATTATCGTGTAAGCGCCATGCGGATGAGGTCTTCGACGGTCATTACGGGCGTCAGCTTTTTGGCGACGCTTTTCACCATTTTGGCGGCGTCGTCGGGTTTCTGGCCGAGGGCGGTGAGGGCAAGGGCGGCGTCGCGCAGGCGGTGGTCTCCGCCGACGGATTCGGCCGGGGCAAAAGCATCGAGCTGGTCGCCGGCGTCAAATTTATCGCGCAGTTCCATCACAATGCGCTCGGCGGTCTTTTTTCCAATGCCTGAAATGGAGGAGATCATTTTGATGTCGCCGTTGATGAGGGCGTTTTTCAGCTCGCGCACCGGCAGTCCGGAGAGGGCGGAGATCGCGAGTTTGGGGCCGACGCCGCTGATGGTCAGCAGTTTCAGGAACATATCGCGCTCCTCTTCGGTGCAGAAGCCGAACAGCCGCTGGTCGGCATCGGTGATGTGGTGGTGGGTCAGGATGCGGCAGGGCTCGCCTTCAAGCGGGAGCCCGTCATAGCTGCTGAGCGGGATCAGGACCTCGTAGCCGACGCCGGAAACATTCATTACCACGCGGCCGAGCTGCTTGGTGTCGATAGTGCCTTCTAAAAACGTAATCATGGGGCCGGATGTTGCCGAATCGGGCGGGCGAAATACAGCCCTTTCGATCGTCCCTTCCGATTTTTTGACGGAAAACCGTAAGGTGTAGGGGATTTGAACGAAACAGGACTGTATTGGTCTACGATTAAAACCAACCGGAAAGGGACCGAAAACATGATGACTGGAAAATATGCGATAGCAGGAATAGGAATGCTCGCTCTCGTCGGCACCACGGCCCCGGCCGCGACGGAAGTGAAAGTGGAAATCAACGAAATCAAGATCGAGGGTACGGTGTACACGCCGTATTACGAGGTGAATACAGAGCAGGATCACGAACAGGGCGCGGGCCAGAAGTGGATTCGGCTCGGGGTTTACTTTACCACCGAAGGCGGGTGGATCGATGAGCTCGACGTGACGCAGATGGCGCTGCTGGATTGCGGATCGAAAAGCTGCCTGGCGCTGGCCGAAACGGTGAACTACATCAATATCGAGCCGGGCGACCACGTGGTGTATGTGTATCTGCACCCCAGCTATGTCAAACGCTATGACATCGACGATTTTGATCTCGATGCGGCGGCGATGCTCAAAATTGACGGCCGGACGGTTGCGGAAATGGAGACGACGCGGCGTTTTGAAAAGGGCTGGTCGAAAGGCAACATTGCGGCGGGCGCGCGCGGTTACCTGCTGAATCATGCGGAAACCCCGTTCTGGTTCATTAATTACGACTTTAAGGAAATTATTAAACGCCAGGATTCGCCGGTTGAATAGCCGGACCGCGTAAAGATCGATCTGATTGTCTGATTTTCAGGGTGTTCTCCGGAATGGGCTGGGGCGCAGATACCTATGTATTTGTTTTTTTGTTGCGTTGCTTTTCAGCGGGAAAGCGATATCTTCACGCCTCATTTTGCATTTTGGAGAACACCCTATGGCTCAGGAAATTAGAAATATCGCAATCATTGCGCACGTCGACCACGGTAAAACCACCCTGGTGGACGAGATTATCAAACAGGCGGAACTCTTTCGCGACAACGAAGACATGGAGGAGTGCCTGCTCGACAGCAATGATCTGGAGCGCGAACGCGGGATCACGATTCTCTCCAAAAACATCAGCGTCAACTATAAGGGCGTAAAGGTTAACGTCATCGACACCCCCGGCCACAGCGATTTCGGCGGCCAGGTGGAGCGCGTGCTGAATCTGGCCGACGGCGTACTGCTGCTCGTCGATGCCGCCGAGGGCCCGATGCCGCAGACGCGCTTCGTGCTGGACAAGGCGCTGGAGCTGGATCTTAAACCGGTGGTGATCATCAACAAGATTGACAAGCCGGATGCCCGCCCGGATGTGATTCACGACCTGGTGTTCGACCTTTTCTGCGAGCTGGAAGCCAACGATGAACAGCTGGATTTCCCGATGCTCTACGCCAGCGGACGCAGCGGCTGGGCCGATACCACGCTGGACGGCCCGCGCGATTCCATGCTGCCGCTGATGGATGCGATTCTTGAGCATATCCCGGCTCCGAAAAAAGTAGAGGGTCCGGTTCAGATGCAGGTCACCTCGATTGACTATAACGATTATGTCGGCCGTATCGGCGTTGGCCGCGTCTACCGCGGTACGCTGAACACCAAGCAGCCGCTCATGCATATCCGCCGCGACGGCAAGCAGGCGCAGACCCGCATCAAGAAGCTCTATACCTTCGAAGGCCTCGGCCGGAACGAAGTGGAGGAAGTCCAGTGCGGCGACCTCTGCGCCATCGTCGGTATTCCCGATATTGATATCGGCGACTGCATCACGGATTTTGAAACCCCGGAAAAGCTGCCGCCGATCCATATCGATGAGCCGACGCTGTCGATGACCTTCAGCGTGAACGATTCGCCGTTCTACGGCCAGGACGGCCAGTTCGTCACCAGCCGCCATCTGCGGGAACGCCTGCTGAAAGAGACCGAACGCGACGTGGCCCTGCGGGTTGAAGAAACCAGCGGCGATTCCTTCCGCGTCAGCGGCCGCGGCGTGCTGCACCTTTCGATCCTGATCGAAACCATGCGCCGCGAAGGCTTTGAAATGTCCGTGGCCCAACCGCAGGTGATTTATAAAGAAAAGCACGGCAAGAAAGAGGAGCCGATCGAAATCCTGCACATCGACGTGCCGGATGAATATGCCGGCAAGGTGATCGAAGTGGCCGGAACCCGTAAGGGCGAAATGGTGGATATGGAGCAGCACGGCGTGCGCAAAACCATCCGTTTCAATATTCCGACCCGCGGCCTGATCGGCCTGCGTTCCAAAATGCTGACGGCTTCCGCCGGTGAGGCGATTGTGACGCACCGGTTCCTGCACTACGAGCCGTACAAAGGCGAGATCCAGCAGCGCCAGAACGGGGTGCTGATTTCGCAGGGTAAAGGACCCTCCGTGGCCTTTGCCATCGACGGCCTGCAGCAGCGCGGCACGTTCTTCATCAATCCCGGTGAAGAGACCTATGAAGGCATGATCGTCGCCGAGCACTGCCTCGACAACGACCTCGTCGTCAACCTGCAGAAAGCGAAGCAGCTCACCAACGTCCGGGCGTCCGGCACCGACCGCGCCATGAAGATTGCCCCGGCGCAGGTGAAGAGCCTCGAAGAAGCGTTGGAATATATCGACGAAACCGAGCTGGTGGAAATTACGCCGCACTATATCCGCATGCGTAAAAAGCTCCTGCTCGAACACGAGCGCAAAAAAGCCTCGCGCCAGAAAAAAGCGTAAGACCCTTTGAGGCCGCGGATCAACACGGGTGTACACGGATGCTGAATCGGTGTGTATCCGTGTTTTTCTGTGCCTTTATGATTCCGATTTGATGCGGTGAAGCGGCGGGATAAAGGTTGATTTCTTTTTGGCGGGGTCTAAAGTTCCTTTATGCCAATAAGGCATGGAGACGGAACGATGGAAAAAAGACTTTACGTTGGGAACCTGAGTTACAACACCACCGAAGATGAGGTCGAGGCCCTCTTCCAGCAGGCCGGTGCGGTTGAAGCCTGCCACCTGATGCTGGACAAATTCACCAGCCGCTCCCGCGGTTTTGCATTTGTTGAAATGGCCACGGTCGAAGAAGCGAACAAGGCCGTGAAGCTTTTCAATGATAAGGATTTTCAGGGCCGCCCGCTTCGAGTGAATATTGCCCGGCCGCGCGAAGAGCGGCCGCCCCGCCGCAACCAGAACGTGCATCGTTCCGGCCCGTCTGAAAACCACTAATACCCTGTTTGATTAC
>JBFJYX010000055.1:0-11523 GCA_041622415.1 Pontiella sp. | reverse complement strand
TCATCCGGTTTGGACTGCACATCCAGTTCGGCCCCCAGCAGTTTGGCGCGCCGCTCCATATTGGCGAGGCCGCGGCCGGAATCACTTTTGGCGATCACGTCGCCGGCGGCTTCAAAGCCGACGCCGTCGTCTTTCATGGTCAGCACAAGCACGGATTCCTTGATCTCGGCTTGAATCAGCATGTGGCCGGCTTCGGCATATTTGGCGCAGTTGTAGAGCGCTTCCTTGACCAGCAGCATAATGTTCCGGCGGGTCCGCGCCGGAATCGGAATGCCCTGGGGTTTGGGGAAGCGGCATTCCACGCGGCAGTCGCTCAGAATGGTAATGGCGGTTTTTTCGATCCGCTCGAGCATTTCGCAGAGGTGCACCACGTTGGAGTCCATGTGCCAGATAATCTCTTTGACCGAGATAAAACTCTCCTGGGCAATGTGTCCGATCTCGAGCAGCTTTTCTTTAATCAGCGAAGGGGAGGAGTCCTGCTGCAGGCGGCGGGTGATCATCGAGATGGTGCCGAGGTTGGCGCTGATGTCGTCATGCAGGTCGGCGGCAATCTGTTGGCGCAGGTTCAGCAGGGCCCGTTCGCGGGTCACCCGCTGATAGAGGATCCAGAGCACCAGGCTGAACACGAGGACGATGGCACTGGAGATGCCGAGAATCCAGAAACTGGATTTGCGGTTGGCCCGGGCGATCACCAGTTTATGCCGGGTCAGGGCGAGGTCCTGTTCAATGATTTTCCGTTCTGCCAGCTGCTGGATATGCGGCCGCTCGAGCACGATTTCACGGCCGTTGCTGAAGCCGTCGACCAGCAGACCGGTGTCGGCGGGATTCTCCTGCGGGAAGTTGACGGTGAAGATGGTTTTGCCCAGGGCATAATTTTTCACTTCCCCGGCGTTGTTGCCGAGGACCCGGATTTCGCCCATGGCAAAGACCGGGCGCCCGTTGTATTCGGGCAGTTCATGGAGAATGATGCGAATGAAGCGTCCGCGGTTCGAGGAGAGCGCGGTCCACAGCATGCGGGTGGGCATATCGGCCTCAATAATTCCGGTCCGGACGATCGGTCTGGTTTTAAGCCAGCGTTTCAGTTCAACCTGATATTTCAGCGGGAAGGCATAGGCGGGAATCGGGAGGTCCGGTTTTTTGGCCGGGTAGAACTCGATGCGGCCGAGTTCCTGAACCGAACCCAGATCAATCCAGATTTCGGGCAAACTGGATTCGGTGATTTCGCGGTCGAAATACTGAATGTAATCGGCCGTCGGCTTGTGGGTGTGGAAACTTTCCCCGACATGCAGTTTGCGGTTGGTCAGGAACTGGAGTTTCCAATAGGGCGGTTCTTCGTACGAGCCGGATGCCGTCAGCCCCTGATAGGCCGGCGGGGCCACGTTGTTGTTTTTCTGGAAAACCATTAATTCGTCGAGGGCGAAGAACTGGTAGTCCTCTTCAACGGTCCCGCGGGTTACGGTGAGCCGCACCTTGGCGACATCCTGGGGCGGAAAACTGAAAAAGACCGGAAACAGGCCGGGGTCGGGAAAATCCCGGTCGGTCCAGTCGACCACGGTTACCGCCCGGTCGGGCTCCGCGTGGCTGAACACGTCGATCCTGAAGCGTTTGGGAAAGCCGTAGTTTCCATCGGAAGAGAAGTCGGGGTAGTAAGCCGGGACGAGGGCGATCCCGTTGACCGAGGACGTCCACTTTCCGAAGAAGGCGAGCTGGACCCAGGCCTCCATGGTTTCATTGGTCGCGGAAACGGGATGCCGCCCGCTGAGATAGCCGAAGTTCTGATACGGCGGGGAGACGCGGCTTTCGGGGGTGGGGAGCGCGGCCAGCTGCCGGAGCAGGAGCTGTTCGCGTTTTTCCAATGCGCCGACCGAGCGTTCCCGGACATGGGTCTCAACCGGGCTGTATTCATTCGGAAAGCGGGGGTCGGAATAATCGGCCGCACGGGCCGTGCAGGCCCCGCCGGCCAGAGCCAGCAGAAGAAACGGTATAATTTTTTGTCCTGATCCCATAAGCTGCCGCGTATCCCTTGTGTTACTTCTCCAAGGATTGGAAAATATCATACGACATCCAAACGGGAGACAAGGTAAACCATAATAAGAAGAACGCAAACAGAGAAACGACCACCTCTTTGGCTAGTTGGACCGCAAGTCGGCGGGATGATACGTTTTATTCATCTGCAGGAACGGCGTATGGCCGGCCGGCGGACTGAAGAGGGAAAACCATAACGACAAGGAAACGACCATGCCGAATATGAATTTGAATCGACGGGCTTTTACGTGGGCCGGAACCGCCGCCGCAGCGGGTGCAGCCGTGGGCGCTTACGGTGCCGGCGTACCGAACTATCTCTGGAAATATGCGGCCGAATATAAAAAGGATCCGCGCGGCGCGGCGCTGCAGTATTTCAAGGATGCCAAATTCGGCCTGTTCATCCATTACGGACTCTATTCCCTGCTCGGCTGCGGCGAATGGGTCCAGCTGAAGGATAAAATCCACGTGGCGGAATACGCCAAACTCAAAGACGATTTCACCGCGGAAAAATTTGATGCCGACTACATCACCGATATGGCGCTCGATGCCGGCATGACCTATATCAACATCACCACGCGGCACCACGACAGCTTCTGCCTCTTCGACTCGAAATACACCGAGTTCAAAAGCACCAACTCGCCGGCCAAACGCGACCTCGTCGCCGAGCTCGCCGAAGAGTGCCGCAAAAAGAAACTCGGCTTTTACCTCTACTATTCCCACGGCCGCGACTGGCGTCATCCGCACGCGCCGAACAATGGCGACTGGGGCGGCAATGCCCGGCCGAAATATGATGAGCCCGATCCGTTTTATAAATACGGCGAAGATCAGGACCTGCAGATTTATGTGGAGTTCATGAAAAACCAGATCACGGAACTGCTGACCAACTACGGTCCGGTGGGCGGCATCTGGCTCGACGGGGAGGCGACGCCGAAATCCCGGAAGAACCGGCTGCACGAGTTTAAACTGCAGGAGCTTTACGACCATATCCATACGCTGCAGCCCCAGGCCCTGATTTCCTATAAGCACGGCCTGTCCGGCACCGAGGACTTTAAAGCGCCCGAACGCAAGTTTGAAGGAACCTCCGATGTGCCGCTCGAATTCTGCGATACGCTCCAGCCCTGGAAATGGGGCTACGACAAGAGCCTGGACGGCAAACATAAGACCGCGGACGAGGTGATGGATATGCTGGCCAAAGCCCGTGGCATGGATGCCAACCTGCTGCTCAATGTCGGCCCGCTTCCGGACGGTTCCATCCATCCCGAAGATGTGAAGACGCTGGCGGAAGTCGGCCGGCGCCTGCGGAAAGGCTGAGTATGCGCCTGAAGATGCTACTGCTGCCGGCCGTGCTCTGCGTATGGTCGGCGGTACGCGTTCAGGCCGGAAGCCGGCCGAATATTCTGTTTCTGCTGAGCGACGACCAACGAGCCGGTACGCTGGGCGTGGACGGGCATCCGGTCATTCAGACGCCGAACCTGGATAAGCTGGCGTCGCAGGGCATCCGTTTTACCCAGGCCTTCATTTCGAACCCCATCTGCATGCCGAGCCGGGTGTCGTTTCTCTCCGGCCTCTATGAGCGGGTGCACGGCGTCGGCTTTTCGTCCCGCACGGCCATGACCGAAGAGCAGTGGGCGCAGACCTATCCGCAGCTGCTGCGCCAGGAGGGTTACTACACCGGATTTATCGGAAAACTCGGGGTGGACAAATATCCCTATAAAAACGGGCGGCAGGGCGAAGTCTTCGATTTTTGGTGCGCGCACGACGGCTGGGCCGCCTTTTTTCCCAAGGGGAAGAAAAACTGTTCCGCCTATGAAAACCTGGAGGCCGATATCATTACGCCGATGATGGCCGAAGCCGTTGAAAATTTTCTCCGGCAGGACCGCGGGGATAAACCGTTCTGCCTCTCCGTCAGTTTTTCCGCGCCGCACGGTTCCATCTCGGGCAGCATGATTCCCGGGCAGAGCGGGGATAAGCGCATGACCAAACCGGCCAACAGCATCGACCAGCTGGCCGGCCATCCGATCTACGGCGATCTCTACCGCGATGTGGAGATCGGGTTGCCGGAAGAAACCGGCCAAGATCCGGGCGCCTTTATTCCGACGGCACTGATGAAGCAGGACGGCCGGAAAAAAACCTACTCCTTCAGCTACACCCGCGAAACCAGCCGGGAGCAGCACTATCGCTATTATCAGCTGATCACCGGCATCGACCATGCGGTGGGGCAGATGATCCAAAGCCTGGAAAAACGCGGGCTGCTGGACAACACCGTCATCATTTATTCCAGCGACCACGGCCTGCTGATGGGGGAATACGGCATGGGCGGCAAGGCGCTGGCGTATGACCTGACGGCCCGGGTGCCGTTCATTCTCTACGATCCGTCCCTGCCGGCTGAGCGGCGCGGAACCGTTTCGGATGCCCTGATCATGAATGTGGATGTGGCCCCGACGCTGCTGGATTATGCCGGGCTTCCCGCCCCCGATCCCTGCCAGGGGCAAAGCCTGCGGCCGCTGCTGCGGCAGCCGGAAGCCGCATGGCGCGATTCCGTGTTTGTTGAAAACCTCTTTGTCGGCCGCGATAATCCGTTTGTCGAAGCCGTGCGTTCCAAGCGCTGGAAATATGTCCGCTACTTTGACCACGCCGGCGGCTGGAACTACGACGAAGACGATCTCGATTTCGGCAACCGCAAACCCGACTTTGAGCAGCTGTTCGATCTCGAGGCCGATCCCGGGGAGCGCAACAACCTCATCGGTCAGTATCCCGAGGTGCTGGAACGCCTGCGGGCGCAATGCCGCAAAGAATCCGCGGAGCAGATGGCGCTGCGCCAATCGGTGCGGAAGTAAACCCGGATCAGTGCTGCAAATCGGGGCGGGGCGAATTCAGTTCGCGCTGCAGGATTGTTTTCAGGTGGGCCACCCGCTCCGGGTATTCCGCCTCCAGGTTGTACCGTTCTTCGTTGTCTTCTTTGATGTTGTAGAGCTGGTAGATTTCTTTTTCTCGGTCGAGCTCCACCAGCTTCCAACCCTCGTTGGCAATGAGGGCGGCGCGGCCCATTTTGGTGAAGTTGTTGTTCACCACCACATAGTAATGCTTGTCCTCCTGGGGTTGGCCGAGCAGGGTGGGCAGGTAGGAGATGCTGTCTTTGCCCTCGGGAATTTCAGCGCCGATCAGCTCCGCCAGCGTAGCCATAAAATCATAATGCGCGCTGAGCAGGTCCGTTTCGGTTCCGGGTTGGATTCTGCCCGGCCAGCGCACGATCATCGGGCACTGCATGCCGCCCTGATACGCCGCGCGTTTCAGCCCGGCCCGTCCGCCCGCGCCGTCAAAGATATCGCCGCATTCCGAGGTGCGCCATTTTTTATCGGTCAGGTTGGTCTCTTCGCCGCCCGGCCGCGTTTTGGGGAAGGTGAACTTCGGGCCGTAATAAAGTTCATGGCCGTTGTCAGAAGAGAAAAACACCACCGTGTTATCATCCAGGCCCAGCGCCTGGATTTCGTTCATGATCAGGCCGACATGGTCGTCGAGCATGCGGACCATCGAGGCATATTTTTTCTCCGCCAGCGACCAGTCCTTATCGGCATAATCCGGGTGCAGTTCCGGAATGGCAACGGGGCCGTGCGGCAGCTGGGTTGAGTGGTAGAGGAAAAACGGTTCATCCTTGTGTTCGCGGATATAGTTGAGGATGCCTTCAATGAACACATTCTGGGAATAGGTTTTGCCGCCGGAGCCGACCGGTTCATCACCTTTCTCGGACATCTTTCCGCAATAGGGATCGGGGTTGCCTTCGAGTTCAACTTTTTCGCCGTTGCGCCAAATGTACGGTGGATAAAACCCGTGGCAGCGGACGTGGCAGTAGAGCCCCTCATGATAGTCCCAGCCGAATCGCCGCACCCGCTCGTTCCACGTCAGGAATCCGCGGTCCAGTTTGCCGAACTGGGCGGTTTTATATCCGGCCTGCCGGGCAACCTGACCCAGGAAGATTTCGTCGGGTGCAATCGGGTTGGCCCTGGCCTTCAGCTGCGCCAGTTTTTTCTCGTATTCCGCCTGCGTAATTTTGCCGGCGTCGCGCTGGATGGGCAGGCCGCCCGGAGTTTCATTCCAACCGCCGATGCGGCCGTCGTGCATGCCGGTGAGCAGGGTCCATCGGGCCGGTGCGCACAGCACGCCGCCATAGTAGTTGCTGAACTTCATGCCCTCGTCCGCCAGCCGGTCAATATGCGGTGTTTTGACGATCTGCTGCCCGTAGCAGCCCAGCATGCCGGGGCCGAGGTCATCCGCAAAAATCAGGATCACATTGGGGCGTTGCTGCGCCGAAGCCGTAAACGCCGCGGCGAGCGTCAGCATCCAAAGGAACGGTTTCATTATCGGGCCTCCACCATGCGGATTTCTCCATTCACTTTCCGTTTGGGCGGCCTGCTGCGGGCCGGCCTTTTTCCAGTCATTGGAAGGTCTAGGAATATCAGATCACGCCGGGGCCGTAAACCTACGTGAACAGGTAGGCTGATGTGCCGGCTGATAAATCCCACCCGATCGGATAGGTTGGCATGGAGCTCGGCAATTGGTAATTTACAGACTAATCATGGAAAGGGTGTTTGCGCACTGTGTGTGACGCTTTCCTATTCTCCCGAACTGATCAGACTAAACTGGAGGAAATGATGATGAAGAGATCAATGAAACACCTGCTGTGTTCTGCAGCAACTGTATTCTTCAGCACAGCCGCCGTTCAGGCGCAGCTCACCTGGGACGTAGTTCCGGGCATTGCCGGTCCCGGCGACGGGGCCATCACCCACAGCAACGGCGTGTGGGATACAACCACCGCCAACTGGACCGCGGACGGAGGAATCAATAACGTCACGTGGACATTCGGGGGCGATGCTGTGTTCGGGAACCATCCGAGCAATACCGCCGTTACCGTCGATATTCCGGATGCGGGGGTAACGGTCGGCAACCTGACGCTTGAAAGCAACGGCACGGCCAAGGTCAGTTTCCAGGCGATCACCGACAACCTCGGCACCATCACCATTGCGTCCGGCGGGGCGACCTGGGATACCGGCGGCCGCGAAATTGAAATTGTCGGCCTGAATACGGCCAACGACACCCGGTTGAGCGTGAGCAGCAACGATACGCTTGCGGTGATCGGCGGCGGCACCTTCGATGCGGGCGAAAAGCAGCAGAATGCCAACTGGACCGCGGACGGCGCTACGCTCGATATTCAGGACGCGATGATCGTGCGCGGAAACGCGAACAACGTCGGGCAGTTCAGTACGATTAAGCTGGCGGACGGGGCAACCTACATTCACGAACGCAATTCCAACCAGACCTACGGCAAACCCGATTGGGACCTCGGCACGGGCACGGTGACGTTCCAGAACCGGTGGCCGAACAACGGCAACATCACGCTCAACGGGGTCATCAGCGGTTCCGGCACCATGGTCATCGACTGCGGCGGCTCGCGCTACGTGCGCATCAACAACACGAACACCACTTTCACGGGCAAATATATCGTGGGGTCGGAAAATAACAGTGGTTCGGAGCTGCTGAACTATGCCGGTGACCTGGCTTTCGGTCCGGTGCCGTCCAACGCCGTCCCCGACTACTTCACGCTGAAAAACAGCGGCGAGCTGAAGCTCCAGAACTTAGAGATCCATGCGAACCGCGGCATCACGCTCGACGGCATCGGCATCATCATTAATAACGGGGGGCCGACCGTTTACGGCGGCACCATCACCGGTGACGGCCAGCTGCAGGTGGGCCGCAATGCGGGGGCGGACAGCAACCGGCTCTACCTTTATTCCGATACGCACGACTATACCGGCGGTACCCGCATCTGGCAGGGCTCGATCGAGCTCGGTATCGATGATGCACTGCCGAATGACGGCCTGCTGACCATTGGCGGCGGAACAAAAAATGCGAGGCTCTTTATGAACGGTTTTGACCAGACCGTCGGCGGCCTGGCGGTGAACGGCGGAAACGTCAGGGAAATCGTAAACAGCAACACCAACGGCCTCAGTTCCACACTCACAATCAATGTGGCGGGCGGCCAGACCTACGACTATGCGGGTAACTTTTCCGGAACCAATGATTTTATCCTGGTGAAGGAAGGGGCCGGCGTACAGCGCCTGTCACGCGGTTCAACCTTTGGAAACAGTCCGGTTTCGCTAACCGTCAACGGCGGGGAGCTGGAAATGAGTTCAGAGTTTGAAGGTCTCGTCACGGTCAATGCCGGCGGCACGCTGGGCGGCATCGGAACGTGTGTCAGCAACGTGGTGATCAAGTCGGGCGGCGCCATTGCCCCGGGCAATAACGACGGCTGGAATTCCCTGAAGTTCGGGGAAACCCTCGATCTCAGCGACATGATCGACGACAACGCCGGCGGCATTCAAATCGGCTTCGGCGCGGCGAAGGATTCGATTATTGCCACCAACCTGGCGAGTTCCGGCACCATCAATATCGACGGGGCCGCCGGCATCTTCGATCTCGGTTTTGCCGACTTCACCTTTACGCATGATCCGGCGTATGAGCTGGCGAGCGGCACCTATCCGCTCCTGATTGCCGATACGATCATCGGCAACCTGGACCCGAGTGACCTCAGCGGCAACGTCGGCAGTTACGGGGCAACAGGCACGCTGTCGCTGTCGAACAACACCGTGTACCTGATCGTCGAAGGCGCGGACACCTCCGCCTATGGAATCTGGGCTGCGCAGTATGGGGTGGCCGAGGACGGACCGGAAGGCGACAGCGATGCTGACGGCTATAACAACTTCCAGGAATTCGCCTATGGCGGAAATCCGACCAACGCCGGCGACATCGGCTATGCCCCGGCGGCGGGGCTGTTCGATGACGGCTCCACCAACTGGCTGACCCTGGTTTCCGGCTATCGTTCGGATACCAATTCGGGCGTCACCTATGACTACCTGACCAGCGGAAGCCTGACGATTCCGGCCTGGACCAATGCGGGGATTACCGTGCTGGGTACCGGCACCTTGGACGCTGATTTTGAAGTCATCACCAATGCGATTCCGATCGACGACACGCAGGACTTCCTCGGCGTGTTCCTCGAAAAAACGGAATAAGCTTTCTGACCGTACGATCGACGGGAAGCTGCCGGCGGCAGCTTCCCGTTTTTTATTGCACGCCTGCCGGTGCGCGGCGGGTCGTTGTGACGCTACCTGATCAGCTAGGTAGCCGTTTTGCATACCGGGTGCTAACTTATTAAGCGGTATGTGTGGAATCTGTGTTTGCGCACCTTGCTCTCATGGTTCCGCCTCCCCGCCATCGATCATAATCAACAGGAGGAAATGATGAGGAGTGAAATGAAACGGGTGCTGTATTCTGCAGCGACAATGTTCTTAAGCGCTGCCGCTGTACAGGCGCAGCTCACCTGGGACGTGGTTCCGGGTTTAGCCGGGGTCGGCGACAGCGCCATTGCCCACAGCAACGGCGTGTGGGACACCACCACCGCCAACTGGACATCGGACGCCGGTGCCAATAACCAGACCTGGGGCTTTGGCGAAGAGGCGGTCTTTACCAGCAACACCAATAACGCCCAGATCGTCATCGATGTGGATGCGGGTGTGACGGTCGGCGATCTCACGCTGGAGACTCCGGACACCAGTGGAAACGTGATCCTCCGCGGCCTGGCTGACAACACCCAG
The DNA here is from genome assembly GCA_041622415.1 of Pontiella sp. GTDB lineage: Bacteria > Verrucomicrobiota > Kiritimatiellia > Kiritimatiellales > Pontiellaceae > Pontiella. The sequence continues at coordinate 1,849 of JBFJYX010000055.1, read as the reverse complement.
CTGTCGGTGGATGCCGGCGGGGCCACGTGGTCGCTGGGCGGGCGTTATCTGGAACTTCTCGCCAACACGAGTCAGGACCTTTTCCTGTCCATGACGTCGGGCGACACATTGACGGTGGTTTCCGGCGGCGCAGCCGGCGGCACGTTTGATACGGGCGAAAAACCCACCGGTGCCGCCTGGCTCGTGGACGGTTGTACGCTCGATTTCCAGGCGACCAACAGCACGCTGAAGGGGAATTCCGCCAGTGTCGGTGCTTTTGACACCGTAATCATGGCAGACGGCTCATCCTATGTGCACGACCGGAACGGCAACCAGGGCTATGTTAACGACTGGGATGTTGGAACGGGCACGGTTACCTTTAAGAATAGATGGGGAAACAACGGTAACGTCACCATTAACGGGGATGTCAGCGGTTCGGGCACGATTGTGATCAACTGCAATGCCACCCGGTTCTGGAAACCGAACAATACCAACAACACCTTCTTGGGAAAATACATCATCGGGCAGGATAACATTGCCGGTTCGGAACTGCAGAACTATGCCGGCGATCTGGCTTTCGGTCCGGTGCCGACCAACGCCGTGCCCGACTACTTCACGCTGAAAAACAGCGGAGAAATGAAGCTCCAGAACTTCGAGATCCACGCCAACCGCGGCATCACCCTCGACGGTATCGGCGTCATTATCAACAACGGCGGTCCGACGGTCTACGGCGGCACCATCACCGGCGACGGCCAGCTGCAGGTGGGCCGCAATGATGGATTCGACGGCAACGTGCTCTATCTTTATTCCGATACGCACGACTATACCGGCGGTACCCGCATTTGGCAGGGATCGCTCACACTCGGTATCGATAATGCACTGCCGAATGACGGCGTGCTGACGATCGGCGGCGGTGCCAAAAACGGGTATTTCCGGATGAACGGTTTTGACCAGACCATCGGCGGCCTCACCCTGGGCGGCGGCAACACCAAGGAAGTGGTCAACAACGGTACGAATGATGTGACGCTGACCATTGATGTGGCTGAAGGCGAAAGTTATGCCTACAACGCCAACTTCAACGGCAGCAACCAGGTTCATATCGTGAAAAACGGCCTGGGCGGACAGTCGTTCTCAAAAACCGGTTACTCCACGGCTCCCGGGTCGCTGACCGTGAATGCGGGTACCCTGACCTGGAGTTCCACTGTGGGACCGAGCGGTTTGACGACGATCAACAGCGGCTCAACACTGGCCGGTACCGGTACCTTCAGCGCAGACGTCGAGGTTAAATCCGGCGCTCGTATTACCCCCGGTAACGGCAGCGGCTGGAATTCCCTGAAGTTCGAAACCACCCTCGATCTCAGCGACATGATCGACGACAACACCGGCGGCCTGGAAATCGGGTTCGGTGCGGCGAAGGATTCGATTATTGCCACCAATATTGCGAGTTCCGGCACCATCGATATGGATGGCGCGGGACCCTTCGACCTGGGCTTTGCCGACTTCACGTTCACGCATGATCCGGCGTATCAGCTGGAGAGCGGCACCTATCCGATCCTGATGGCCGATACGATCCTCGGCAACCTGGACCCGACTGACCTCAGCGGTGACGTCGGTAACTACGGGGCAACGGGCACGCTGTCGCTGTCGAACAACACCGTATACCTCATCGTCGAAGGCGCGGATACCTCCGCGTATGGACTGTGGGCGTCGGAAAATGGAGTGAGCGAAGACGGACCGGAAGGCGACAGCGATGCTGACGGCTATAACAACTTCCAGGAATTCGCCTATGGCGGAAATCCGACCAACGCCGGCGACATCGACTATGCCCCGACGGCGGGCCTGTTTGATGACGGTTCCACCAACTGGCTGA
>JBFJYX010000054.1:0-11523 GCA_041622415.1 Pontiella sp. | reverse complement strand
GGCGCGGCGGACATGAAATCGATGGAAACCGCAATGAATGCCACGATGGACTTTGCGCTGGCGAAAGAGGTGCTGATGCACCTGATCGAATCCGGCGACGACGTGGAGCGCTGGCAGGCGATGCTGGACAAAATCCCGGCATACCAGGTGAATGAAGACGGCGCGGTCTGTGAATGGATGCACGAGTTCTTCGACGACAACTATGCGCATCGGCATCAGTCGCACATCTATCCGGTGTTCCCGGGGCTGGAAGTGACGCGCGAATCGGATCCGGAGCTGTTCAAGGCGTTTGAGGTGGCGATCCGCAAGCGGCTGGAGATCGGCATCGGTTCGCAGACCGGCTGGTCGCTGGCGCATATGGCGAATGTGTATGCGCGCATGGGCGAGGGCGATGACGCGCTCAACTGCCTGAGCCTGCTGGCGCGCGCCTGTGTGATGAATAATTTTTACACCACCCATAATGACTGGCGGAACAGCGGGATCGGCGTGGATTTTGCGCCGGCGCCGTATCAGATCGACGCCAACTTCGGCTGGACGGCCGCGGTGCAGGAAATGCTGCTCTTCTCGGTGCCCGGAAAAATCACGGTGCTGCCGGCGATTTCCAGCGATTGGAAAACCGGTTCGGTGAAGGGCCTGCTGTCGCGCGGCGGCGTGGAGGTGTCGATCGACTGGAACCTGTCTGAGCGGGTGGAAGTCGGCCTGGTGGCCGGATCGGACCAGTCGGTCATGCTGAGTACACCGTATGGCGGAAGTGTGGAGCTTGCGCTCAAGGCCGGTGAGCAGACGGTGCATGTTTTTAACATTTAAAGGAGTTCAACGAATGAAGTTTTCCAGACATTGGATGGCCGTTGCGGCGGCCGTATTTCTCGGGGCCGGCGCAACCGCACGGGCGGAAAAACCGAATGTGGTTTTTGTGATCACGGACGACCAGGGCATGGGCGACCTGGGCTGTACCGGTAATCCGTATATTAAGACGCCGCACATCGATAAATTTCATTCGGATGCGGTGCGGTTGACCAATTACCACGTCGGTACAACCTGCGCGCCGAGCCGGTCGATGATTATGAGCGGGCGCCACTGCAACCGGGTGAACGTGTATCATACGATCAACGGACGCTCGATCCTGTTTGAGGATGAGGTGACGCTGGCGGAGGTGTTTGCGCAGAACGGTTATGTGAATGCCATGTACGGCAAGTGGCACCTGGGCGATAACTATCCGTACCGTCCGGAGGACCGCGGTTTTCATGAAGTGGTGCGCCACGGCGCCGGCGGGATCGGGCAGGGGCCGGATTACTGGTGGAACGATTATTTCGACGACACCTACTGGCATAACAGTGAGCTGCAGCAATATGAAGGCTACTGCACGGATGTGTTTTTTGCGGAAGCGCTGAAGTTCATCGAAACCAATAAGGATAAGCCGTTCTTCTGCTATCTTTCGCTCAACGCGCCGCATGCGCCGTATAACCTGCCGATAGATTATTACGACCTGTATCAGGGCGAGGAGTTCGAAGAGCTGCATCCGCGGCTGCGCCGGTTCTACGGCATGATCAGCAACATCGATGATAATTTCCAAAAGCTGGAAACGAAGCTGGATGAGCTCGGGCTGACGGAGAATACGATCCTGATTTTCACGACGGATAACGGCACCTCGGCGGGCCGGTCGGTTTATAACGCCGGGCTGAAGGGCAGCAAGGGCAGCCAGTATGACGGCGGGCACCGCGTGCCGTTTTTCATCCGCTGGCCTGACGGGAAGCTGACCGGCGGGAAGGACATCGGGCAGCTTGCGGCCGCCTATGACCTGCTGCCGACGTTTGCCGACCTGCTCGGCCTCGATTTTGAACCGAAAAAACCGCTGGACGGTAAAAGCCTGAAACCGCTGCTGACCCATGAAAATCCGAACTGGGAAAACCGGATTCTTTATATCGATACCCAGCGCGAACAGAACCTGATCAAATACAAAAAGTATTCGGTGATGGATGAAAACTGGCGCCTGGTGGACGGCAATAAGCTCTATAAGATCAACGAGGACCTGTCGCAGGATCAGGATGTCTATGACCAGTATCCGGAAGTGGCGGAGCGGCTGAAGGCCGGATATGAAAAATGGTGGCAGTCGTTTATGGACGACGGCGTGGCCGAGCGCTATGCGTACATCAAAGTCGGTTCGCCGCATGAAAATCCGACGAGGATCCACGCGCACGATCAGATTGTCGGACGGTATAACGATTCGTGGCATCAGAACGGCGCCAGCGAAGCGGCGCAGTCGACCGGCAAGTGGAAGATTGAATTTGTGACCGACGGCGAATATTCGATTTCGCTGCGCCGTTTTCCGCGCGAGAGCGGGCTGGCCATCAATGCGACGTTCCCGGGGCAGGAGCCGCGGATAGAGCTGGATAAAACCGCGACCGGCAGCGTGAAGGATGATTTTGCCGAAGCGATGCTGTATGTGGCGAATATCTCGAAAACGCAGAAGATTAAAGAAGGGCAGGACGAGGTCGTTTTCAAGGGCCGCATTCCCGCCGGTAAATATGATCTTGAGGCGCATCTGATCGACAGTGTCGGCCGCGTGCACCCGGCGTATTATGTTTATATTGAGAAACTCTAAACCGCAGATTTAAACTTCAGGATGTGCAGGGCCGAACGCGTGCCCTGCCTATTTTTTTCAGGAGACGGAGAGAACGCATGAAGCAGATTGCACGTTGGACATCTATTTTAATCTCGATCACCGCGGTGGCCTCGGCGGCCGCTGAGGGGCTGGTGGATTCGATTCGTTTCGGGGATGAGGCCTCGGAGCGGGCGCATCAGGCCGAGGCGGTGCTGAGCGATGTGGTGAAGGGCGGGCTGGGCCTGCATGCGCGCCGCCTGCTTCCTGAAGAAGAGGAAAACTGGCGCGGCGGAAAGATCACCTTCACGATGAAGGTGGATCCGGAGAAGCCCAACTATTTTACGGCCAAGTTCTGGGGCGGCGACAAATGCAAACAGGAAGGGTATGAAGCCCGCCTGTGCCTGTATATTGACGGCAAGCAGATCGGCACGCGGCATCTGGGCGAGATTGATATGCTCGATATCATGGGATACAGCATGGCGCGCTATCCCGGACGTTTTCTTTATGCCACCCGTCCGCTGCCGCTGCATTTGACCCGGGGCAGAACAGAGGTGGAACTGACGATTGAGGGGCAGGGCGGCATTAACGGCTATGCGCCGAAGATTGCCGATTATCAGAAAATGATGACGGAGCCGTCGCGCGGGCTCTACCGCGGATATGTGCACACCGATCCGTGTTTCCAACCTTTGGAAGATGAGGTGCAGGGTGCGCCGCCGGCCCATGTTCCGGTGCGGCAGAAGCCGGGGATCGAGGTGCTTGAAGAGCTGAAGAACGAGTTGAATGAGCGGTCCGACCGTGAAATGGCCCGGGGCGGAAAGAAGCATGTTGATAATATCCAGTATCTGGCTCACGCCTATACTACACCGTGGAATACGGCGTATAAGAACAGGACGGCGCTGGAGCGGATCGTGGAAGCCATTGATGCCCACTACATGGAGTTTCGCGAAAACGGCGGCAAAATTGAAGGTATGCGCTGGGTGTTTAAAGGCCCGATCGGTGATGCCATTCGGCTGACCTATAAAGACCTGGAGCCGTGGCTGGATGAGGATGTTCCGGGCACGAGCACGACGCGCCGGAAGGCGTGGGCGGAGTTGATGGAGGCTTCGCGGAACCACAACAGTTCAAAGGAAGGTGAGGGTCGCCGTTCGTATACGAACCAGTGCCTGATCAAGGACCAGAACACCTATTACTGCAACCTGGCGCTTGCGCTGATCTATCCCTCGAAGGCGTGGCCGGAAAAGAAGGCGCGGCTGATGCTGTATGAGGCAATGGGGCTTGAGCCGTTCAGCGGAAGCTGGGACGAAAATGCGCGGCCGGACTGGAGCCAGGGTAAAAGCAAATATTTGCTCACCGACATGGGGCTGACAAGGGAGCTCGGCTATGTCGGCGGATATGGTGAAATCATTTCAGATTCGGGCTTTGCCATTTATGAGGCGACCAAATCTTCGCCCGAGGGAGCGGATAAACGCATTCGCGACCAGTTGATCAAGATGATCCGGGCCCGTTCACCGTTCCGTTATCCGCTGATGGATAAAGAGGGGTACCGCAGTATGAACCAGGCGGCGATCATCGGATGGCGCGACTGGAAATTCCCCGGGAATGTCATTTATGACCAGATGAACGGCCGGGATGGCGGAGCGTTTGAAGTGGCGGTTTCCACCGGCGATAAGGTGCTGCTGGGTTATGGCCAGCAGATGCTGGAGGATAACCAGTTTTTTGCGGCGGTGAAAAAGCGGATGGAGAGCCGGCACACCAATTCGAAGACCTATCTGCTGAATGTGCCGGAGCTGTATGAATTTGTGTCGACGCTGCCGGAGCAGCCGTATCGCCTGCCCATGACGGACGGGCAGCCCGATTTTGTGTTTGCTGATCCGGGCAACGGCGTGCTGGCGTTCAAGGACCGCGGGATGATTTTTTACGCGTCGCTTTACTGGCGGGCGCGGCATGCCGTCAACAACCTGGCGCGGGTGCACTGCATGACGCCGTATATGGAACGCGACTCCATTGTGAACATTGAAACAGAGTTTGAGGACAGCGGTGATGTCTACACGATTCCCGAGCGGACCAATCAGGAATTCAGCCGCGGCCGTGAAGAGGGATGGTATACCGGGCAGGGCGTCTACCAGGCGATGGCCGGCGTGGAGTATCCCATTGCCCGGGTGCGCGGCGACGATTCCTATGAACCCGGCCGGGAGCATATTCAGGCGGGCAAAGCACAGCTGTATACCATGAACTACGGCGACTATTTCATTGCCATGAACTGCGACGATAAAGAGAGTTTCCGTGTGGATCTTCCGGAGGAATTCATCGGTTCCAAGGATCTCGTTTCGGAACAGGTGGCCAAATTTCCCACGGCGAACCTTCGGCCCGGGATGACCATTGTGCTGTGTAAAACCTGGGACCAGGAACCGGAGGTTCCGGCCACCGTGGTTGCGGACGTGCCGGAGGTGAAAGAGAAACCGGCGGAAAAACCGGTGAAGCCCGAAGTCGAGGCGCCGGTCGTTGAACAGCCGGAAATTAAGCCGGTCCGGAAACCCGCACCGGCGACCGAGGCGGTGGAGCTGGATGAAATGACGCCGGATGCGCCGGCCTCGTGGATTCAGCAGAATATCCTGATCATCGGGGTTGCTTCGGCCCTGATCTTTACGGTGGTGATTGCCGGTTTATTCCGGAAGCGCTGATTCGACGCGGCGGTTCAGCCGCCGCATTTCCAAGGCCTGGGAAAAAAGCCGGACGATATTGGAAAGAAATAGATTGGCTGGCCTGCAATAAAAATGAGATATAGTGCGGATGAGTATATATGACTATATTGTAATCGGCGTCTATCTGGTGTTTATGCTGTCGCTGGGGCCCATCTATAAAAGCTTCAGCAAAACGGCTTCCGACTTTTTCCGCGGGGGCGGGGGCATGCTGTGGTGGGTGGTCGGAAGCAGCGCGTTTATGACGACGTTTTCGGCCTGGTCGTTTACAGGCGGAGCGGCCAAGGCCTATGAGACCGGTACGTTTTTCCTGATTCTTTTTGCCTGTAATATTGTGGCACTGATTTTCTGTTTTCTGTTTTTTGCTGCGAAGTTCCGGCAGATGCGGGTGGTGACGGCGGTGGAGGGGATCCGCAAGCGCTACGGCGCGGTGAGTGAGCAGGTCTACACCTGGCTGCCGCTGATTTTCCAGACGCTGATGGGCGGCGTTATGCTGTATACGATTTCGGTATTCGTGTCCGGCGTGTTTGATATGAAGATGGGACCGGTCATCCTTGTTCTTGCGGTGGTGGTGATCGGCATGACGCTGATGGGCGGCTCGTGGGCGGCCACGGCCGGGGACTTTGTGCAGATGCTGGTGGTGCTGACCATCACGATCATCATGGCGGTGCTGACCCTGGGGCATAAGGACGTCGGCGGTTTTTCGGGGCTGCTCGACCGGGTGCCGGATTACCATTTCCAGTGGACGGAATTTGCCCGGCCGTGGGTGATTGTGTTTTTTGCGGTCACGCTGCTGGTCAACCAGATCATTATGATCAACAGCATGCTGACGGGTGCGGCGCGGTATCTGTTTGTGAAAGACGGCAAAGACGCGAAGAAAGCGGTGCTGGTTTCCATTGCCGGCTTTGTGCTGCTGGCTCCGATCTGGATGATTCCGGCGATGGGTTCGGCAATTATTTTTCCAGAGCTTGGAACCCTATATCCGCAGCTGAACAATCCGAATGAAGCGGCATATGTGGCGATTGCCATGGAACTGCTGCCGCAGGGCCTGCTCGGCCTGCTGGTCTGCGGGATTTTTGCGGCGAGCCTGACGTCGATGAACAGTTTGTTGAATGTGTATTCCGGCACGTTTGTGCGCAACTTTTATATCCGCATCGTGAATAAAGAGGCTTCGGAGGCGAAGCAGATTCTGGTGGGCCGCATCTTTATCCTGATTTACGGCCTGATCTGGATGCTGGTGGCGCTGATGTTCAAGGATATCAAATCGCTGCAGCTCTTTGACCTGATCCTGCTGATGACCGCGTCGATCGGCCTGCCGACGGCGATGCCGCTGACCTACGGCATGTTTATTAAAAAGACGCCGGAATGGACGGGGTGGAGTACGATGGTGGCGGGCTTTATTATGGCGGTGACGGCCAAACTCGGTCTGACATCGGAATTCCTGCAGGGCCTGTGGGGGCAGGATGTGCCGCTGACGGGACGCGAAATCGGCGATCTGAAAATTGCGCTGACGACGGGTTCGATTTTCCTCGTCTGCAACCTCTGGTTTTTTATGTCCATGTTGTTCTATAAAGGTTCGAAGCAGGCGTACCGCGATCGCGTGGACGATTTCTTTGAAGAGCTTCATACGCCGATTGACCGTTCGGCGGAGCATGAGCCGGACTATGAGGGCGATAAGCGCCAGTACAGCGTGCTGGGTAATCTCTGCCTGGCCTACGGCGGCCTGACGATGCTGCTGCTGGCGGTGCCGAACGGAATGAAGGAGCGGCTGTTGATTCTGTGCTGCGGAGGCTTCGTTGTGCTGATTGGTTTGCTTCTTCGACTTGCGAGCAGGAAAACAAAGCAGGAGTTTTAACGTGGGATCTTTGAATCGCAGAGAGAGTTTGCGTACGGGAATGAATGTGGTGCTGATCAAGACGGATCAGCAGCGCAGCGATACCATTGCGGCGCTGGGAAATCCTTGGATGATTACGCCGAATCTGGACCGGCTGGTACAGGAGGCGATCAGTTTTAATAACGCCTACTGCTGCGGGGCAACCTGCGTGGCCTCGCGCGCCGCGTTTTACACCGGCCAGTTTCCGCATAATACCGGCTGCTATGCCTTTGAGCCGTGGGCGCATAACCGCACGTGGCTGCATGAAATCAAAGAGGCCGGTTACCGCACGGCGGCCGTCGGCAAGGTGCATCACTGGCCGGCGGAAGAGAAGATGGCGTTTGATGAGCGCGTCTATACGGAAAACTTTCCGGAGATGAACGGCAGCCATGATGACTATGCGAACTACCTCAAAGCGCAGGGGCTGGAAAGTCCGTGCAGAGAGCTGACGAAAGACGGCCGGTGGCTGGAAAAATGCACGTCGGATGTTTTTCCGTATGACGAGGAGCATCATGTGGATCAGTATGTCGGCCGCATGGCGACGCGCTGGATTCATGACTATGAGGGGGACCACCCGTTTTATCTCCACATCGGGTTCCAGGGCCCGCACGATCCGTATGATCCGCCGAAGCGTTTTCTGGATATGTATGAGGGGCGCGATGTGCCGCTGCCGCATATCGACCGGAGCGGACTCGATGCCCGCCCGCCGCAGTATGCCCGTTTCATGGAGGCGACCCGGAATCCGGACAAGTTTGATCTGGCCCCGCCCTACGGGGTCTGGGCCTGCGAGCTGCAGGATAAATCCGAGGAAGACCTGAAACGGATGCGCCGGCATTATTATGCCAAAATTACGGGTATTGATTACCAGGTCGGGAAAATTCTGGATGCGCTGGAGGCGCAGGGGCTGATGGAGAACACCCTGATTCTGTTTACCTCCGACCACGGGGATAACCTGGGCGACCACGAGATGATCTATAAGTGGTTGATGACGGAGCAGGCGACGCATGTTCCGATGCTTGGACGCTTGCCGGGAGGGGCGCGGGGAGGGACGCAGGATGACGATCTCTTTACCCAGATGGATATCGGGCCGACCATCCTGACGGCATTGGGTCTAGAGGTTCCGCAGCGCCTGGACGGACGAAGCAACTGGAAGCGGATGACCGAGGGGGACCGCAGCGAGGCGCCGGACCGCGTCTATTGCGAAGACAACTATCTGACGATGATGCGTTCCAGGGATCGGAAACTGATCTATTACGCGGGGCAGGAGCATCAGGAATATTTTGATATGGAGAATGATCCGTGGGAGGAAAACAACCTGTCCGATGATCCGGCTTATGCGCAGGAAATCCTGCAGACGAAAGCGGACCTGTTTGACTGGCTGGCCACCTCGCGGTATCTCGGCTCGCTGCCTCAAATTCATGATCCGTGCGGCCGGAGGGGCATCTGGCCCGCGAATCATCCGCATGATCCCTGGGTGTTGAGCACGGGATCGAAGAAACGTTTAGAAGATTAATAATCAGGAAGAAGAAACAGGAATGAAAACAGCATTTTTCAGTCGAGTGGATGCCGTGGGGAACACGGATATGGTGGAACGGGTGTATGCGGACCGGCAGCAGGTGGTCGCTGAACTGTCCGACTTATATCCGGTGATGATCACCCCGGAGAACTTTGAAGAACATGCGGATCACCTGCATGATCTGGAGGCCATTTTCTGCACCTGGCGCATGCATGAGCTTTCCGAAGAGCAGATGGATAAGCTGCCGAATCTGAAGGTTATTTTCTATGCGGCCGGATCGGTGAAGAGTTTTGCGATGCCGTATCTGGAGCGCGGGATTAAGGTGTGCAGTGCCATTGAAGCCAACGGGGTGCCGGTGGCCGAGATGGCGCACGCCCAGATCATCCTGGCCGGGGCCGGCTATTTCCGCAACATCCGGGAATGTGTGGACGAGGAATCGACGCACAGTGCGAACAACTACCGGGGACACGGCAACTATGATAATCGCGTGGCAATTCTCGGCAACGGGACCATCTCGAATCACCTTCAGCGCATGCTGGAGATGAACCACCTGGAGGTCATTGTGGTACCGTCGCGCGAGTCCAACCGTACGATCACGCTGGAAGAAGCATTCGCCACCTCGTTTGCGGTGGTGAACCTCTTTCCGAACCGCGATGACAATGTGGGCGTTTTCAACGGCAGGCTGTTCGAAAGCATGATGGACAGTGCGGTGTTTATTAATGTGGGCCGCGGCCGGCAGGTGAACGAAGCGGAGCTGGTTGAGGTCATGGAAAAACGGCCGGACCTTACGGCCCTGCTCGACGTGCAGCATCCGGAACCGCCGAAAAACGGATCAGCGCTGTATACGCTTCCGAATATTCTGCTGACCGGCCATATCGCCGGGTCGAAAGGCACAGAGCTGCGGCGCATGGCGGATTATATGGTCGAAGATTTCAGGCGTTACCTGGCGGGCGAACCGCTGAAGTATGAGGTCGATCCGGCAACCGTCCAGTCGATGGCGTAGCGCGGCGGTTTCCGGTTGGAGTTCGCATCATTATGTTGCTATTCGGTCATCTCTTCGATATCACTTTTCATCAAGCCAGTAACAAGATCGGTATGAATAGGCAGTAAGCTATGGCCACTATTTATGATGTCGCAAAAATAGCGAATGTATCTGCGTCGACGGTATCGCGGATCATTAACGGCGAGCGCAATGTGGCGCCCGCCACCGCCGCCCTGGTTGAGGATGCGATCCGGCAGGCGGGCTATGTGCGAAAGGCGGTGCGTCCGGGGCGTAAGCCGCAGCAGCGCCAGGGCGTGCGGACGGGCATGATCGATTTCCTTTCGCTGGGTTCCCATTCTCCGGCTGAAATGTTCAGCCTGCCGGCCTTTTCCAGTCTGCTGGACGGCATTATGCGCGAGGTCGAAAGCCATGGGATGGACCTGGTGCTGTCGCACTGCCCGCATGGTAAAATCATTCCGCCGGTACTGGCGCGTCGCCGTGCGGACGGGGTGCTGGTTTTCGGCAACCCCTCGCTTTTCCCGGTCATTAAGAAAGTGCTCGGGCGCGTGCCGGCGGTTTGGTGTTTCCGCAGTGAAGATCCGGGGGAGCTGGAAACCAGTCATGTGCTGTATGACAACGGTCCGGTCGGAAAAATGGCGGCGGATTACCTGATTAAAAAGGGGCATCGGAAACTGGCCTTTCTGAATGCCACTCCGGATCATCTCGCCTTTCTGGGCCGGCGCGATTCTTTTTTGTCTACTGTGGCTGCCTGCGGGCTCGATGCGGCCGTTATTGAAAGTAAGGCCAAACCGCCGTATGACGATGTGGGGCTGCGGGCGCAGCCGCTGCTTAATGAACTGCTGCAGTTAAACCCGCGGCCGACCGGCGTGTTCTGTGTTAGCGATGACCTTATGCTGGCGGTCTATAACGGGCTGCTGCAGCGCGGTATTCAGCCGGGCAAGGATATGGAGCTCATCGGATGCAACAATGATGCGGTGCGCATGGAACAGATGCATCCCCGGCCCGCGACCATCGACCTGAAACTGTCCCAGGTGGGGCGCCAGGCGGCTGACCGTCTCATCTGGGAAATGTCGCATCCGGATGAACGAGACCTCTCTAAAATTTATATCCAGCCTGAATTGATCGCCGCCGAATAAAACACAGACCCAGGCGGTCATTCATTCAAAAGGCACGTGAACCTACCGGTTCCCGGGCCTTTTTTTCTGAATTCCGGAACCCCGACTTTCTTCCGGGTTAAATGAGTAACTGAGATCTTTCCGAAATACATATTGCAAAAATATTGCAGGATGGGTAAAACCCGGAATGCAATATATCTGCAATAAAAGGCGCCGCGCAGCTCCGCCCGGTTGTTGGACGGGCGAAGGAACAGGGGCCTTTTTGAAAAGGAATAAAAAGGAGAAAAAAATGAGAAAGATTACAAGTTGTTTGACGGTGGCGGCGATCATCGCGGCGGTCCAGTCGGCCTCAGCGACGTATATAACCCAAGTCGTTACCGGTGGTGGCAGCACCGGGACGACGGACATTACGGGCAATGCGACGATAACGTCTTTTGTCGCCGGCGGAACAACGTACAACTCGCTCATCGGAATCGGTGTCACTGATCCCACTGACCCGGAGAGAATCTGGGGGAACACCCTCTCTGATCCGCTCACGGACGACGTAACGGTCAGCGATCTTGACCTCCGTGCCTTCGCGGAGTTCGACCTGCGGACCAAGCTGCTGGCGACGCCCGGCGTCTCGCAGGTTTCGGTCATCGGCGGAGAGTTGCCCGAGTACCAGGTGCTGGTTGAGCAGGAGAAGCTACGCCTCTTCGACCTGTCGGTTCATGAT
>JBFJYX010000053.1:0-11570 GCA_041622415.1 Pontiella sp. | reverse complement strand
GCGGGGTTTCCGGCGCCATATCCCCATAGCCCACCGTCGTCACCGTGATGATCGCCCAGTAGACCGACTGCGGAATGCTGTTGAACCCGTGCTCCTCGCCTTCAATCGCATACATCAGGGTGCCCACAATGATCACCAGCGTCAGCACCGTCACCAGAAAGATGCCGATCTTGCGGCGGCTTGCCATCAGCGAGTTCATCAGAATGTCGGCTTCGCCCACATACTGCGCCATTTTCAGCACGCGGAAGATACGCAGCATGCGCAGCACTTTGATGACATCCAGAAATTCCGCGTTATCAATAAAGAGCCCCAGATAAAACGGCAGCACGGCCATCAGGTCCACCACCCCGAAAAAGCTGCGGGCATATTTCAACGGCTTGTTGCTGCAGTAGAGCCGCAGCAGATACTCGATCGTGAAAAGTACGGTAAACGCGGCATTCAGCCCCGAAACCCAGGGGCCGTAGGCGGCCCGAATGGCCGGCACACTCTGCAGCATTGTCAGGCCGACGCTCAGCAGAATGGCCATAAACAGGGCGACATCAAACGCTTTGCCGGACGGGGTATCCGCCCCGAAGATAATCACATACAGCTTATTCCTGAGCGCCTGCTTATTCATAATACTGGCAACCGGCCGGAGTGATTTCCAGATGGTAGACCGGGTAATCCAGCCCCTTCAGCTCCGCATACCCGATGCCCACCGCGCAATCCCCCATCCCTGACCCGGAAATTTTCGCCCCGAAAATTTCCGGGGAATGCTGCAGCAATTCAACGATCTCCTGCAGCTCCGGCGTATTCACGCCCATCTCGGCCATCAGTTCCTGGTTCCGGTTGAGGATTTTTCCAAAGGCTGGAAAATCATGCTGCCGCAGCTTCGACACCGCCATCTCGGCGCTCGCATTGATATCAAAAAAGATCCGCTCAAATTTTTCCGGATCTTCAGCCCGCAGCTGTTCCACCCGCAGAATCACATCCGGTGTCGGCGTTTTATAGCCGCAGTAAACGGCCGTCAGCGGCACCGCCACTTCGATCGGGATAAAGTCCGGATCAATCGTATATCCGACAATGCCGCCGAACACCGTCGCCGCCAGGTCCGCGCCGGAACCCCGGCCCTGAACCGCCAGCACGGTTTGCAGCGACTGTTCAAACAACGCTTCCTTTTCCGGTTCAGCGCCGCCGATCCAGTGCATCAGCGCCGCCTGTACCGCCACGGTCACCGCCGCCGAGGAACCGAACCCGATATCCGCCGAAAATTCCGAGGTGATCTGCAGTTCAAATCCGGAAGGAATCGCATCGGCATGCTGACGGATCGCCTGCAGGACAAAGCGGAACTTGGGATGGTCAACCAGCTCGCCGAGCGGAGCCTGATAATGGCCGAGGCTGGAATGGATCGAAACCTGGCGTCCCTCCACCTCGAAGAGCTCCACGGTGATCCGCCGGTTGATGGCTGCGACGAGGGACCGGTTCCCATGAAGCACGGCATGTTCACCCAGCAGCATCAAACTGCCCGGCGCTGAAGTTTTGATGACGGCATGTTCTGCCATAGGATATCAGACCATTCGGGTTCCCAGCGGGTCGCCGCGTACCGGCGAAACCGTATACGAATATTTGTCGCAGATCGCTTTGGGCATTTCATCTGCAAACACCAGCACCACGCCCCCGCAGTCGCCCGAAACCGACCCGGCGCCGCAGATCTTGGCGGACCCGCCCCAGGCTTCGATTTCAGCAATAAAACGCTGTACCTTGGCCGGCACAACGCCGATCGCGGAAAGCAGCCGGTTGTTTTCGCGCACCAGCCAGTGCAGCTTCTGGGTATGGTTCAGGCGGATCGCCTGCTCAAATTCATTGGTCACCGCTTCGAACTCGCTCCAGATCGAGCTGCTCTTGAAACCACGCTCCACCTCCATCACGCTCTCCCCGGTTGTGGAAGTCGGAATGCCCGTCTGCACCATAAACATGCGGGCGCGCGGCAGCGAAAGCGAGGTGGCGCGGCCGTCCTGAAAACGGGCGCATCCGCCGTGCAGTGATATATAGGAATCCACGCCGCTCGGTTTCCCGTGCTGCAGTTTTTCCGTTTCAAGCGAATATTCGTAATACCAGTCCGGCTTAAAATCGACGCGCAGGTAGTGCCCCATCGCACGGATCTCGCTGAGGACTGTGGCCGCCGATGAGCCCATGCCGCAACCGACCGGAATGCTCGAGCGCAACTTCATCACCATGCCCGAATCGAGCGTGCGGTGCAGGCCGTCCAGCGTATGGATAAAGGCAAAACGGAAAAGGTCCACCGGTCCGCCGAGCACATACCCGATCCCGACATCACCGTTCAGGAATTCATGGTATTTTTTCTCAACGCGGCGTTTCAGATCGCGCAGCGCCATCAGCGAAAACGGCTCGCTCTGCTCGCCGGGCACATCAAAGGCAATGCGCTTGTCCTCCTGCGGCGTCAGCTCAAAAACCGCACTGCGGTCAATCGCCATGGCAATGGCGGGTTTGCCGTACACCACCGCATGTTCACCGCTGAGAATCAGCTTTCCTGGAGCAACTGCTTTCATCAATCTACCAACGATTCATATTCCCGTTTATGCTGACTGATTCCCGAAAACCGGAACGGTCCGGTTTTGTATTGCGGGAAAACATAGTCCCCGCCATCGGTCGGCACTCCGTAATGATAAATATCTTCGTATTGTTGATACGTGAGTTCCGTGCGTTCCGCGAGCATTTTTGCGTGCTGATCTGCATAGAGCACCTCGCGGTATCCCGGTTGCACCACCCCGCTGAAAAACTCGCCCACACACCCCGAGCCGTAGCTGTAGAATCCGACCCGTTTCCCGCTCAGATCCTCCGCGGCGGTATCCAGCAGCGAGGTCAATCCCACATACATCGAACCCGAATAACAGTTTCCGGTAATCCGGCTGTATCGCAGCGATTCCTCCAGCAGCTGCTGCATCTGTTCCGCATCCATCTGCACCTTGAATTTCCGGCACAGTTTCTTGTGCGCCTTCTCGGCCATTTTGGTGAACGGAATGTGATAACAGAACCGGTCAAAATCGGTCAGCGAACGGCCCGATTCCTCCGCATACTGCTTCCACGACTCAATCAGGGCATGGATATACACCATCGTCGAATATTTACCGTCGACCAGCGCTTCGGACCGATAATTGGGCCGCCAGAAATCCATGACGTCTTCCGTGTAGTATCCGCTTTCCGGATCTATAGCCAGTAGACGCGGGTCGGCCGAAATCAGAATCGCCACCGAACCGCAGCCCTGGGTCGCCTCGCCGGGACTGCCCAGTTCATAACGGGCAACATCGGAAGCAATCACCAGCGCCTTTTTCTTGGGATTGCGCGCCACAAACCCGATCGCCATCTGAATGCCCATGGTTGCGCCGTAACACGCCTGCTTCAGCTCCACCGTCCGGCAGCGCGGCGACATTTCCAGAAGACCGTGAACATAAATGCCCGCCGCCTTCGACTGGTCGATCCCGCTTTCCGTCGCAAACAGCAGCAGTTCCACATCGTCGAGCTCGCCGTCCTGCATTAAAGGATACGCCGCACTCGCCGCAAGCGTCACCACATCTTCATCCGGCGCCGGAATGCCCATCTTTTCCTGGCCGATGCCGAGATAATATTTATCCGCATCCACCTGCCGCGCTTCCGCCAGCGTTTTCAAATCCACATAATAGTGCGAGGTGTAGAAGCTGATTCGATCAATACCAATGTTCATTCAGAATGAGCTCCTCTTTGTCCTTAATATCATCAACCCGCGCCGCGCCCAGCAGGAACAGGGCCGTTACAAATTCGCGCTTCAGCCGACGGATCGCCGCACGCACCGCATCGGCCGACTCCCGCGCCGGAGCCAGGAACGGCCGCGCCAGGCCACAGAGAGAGGCCCCCAGAATGATCGCCTTCGCCATATCAATCCCGTTGCGAATCCCGCCCGATGCAATCACATTGATTTCATTCCGGTACGGTTTCATCAGCCGCAAGGCCACCGGCGTCGGAATCCCCCAGTCGCCAAACAGCTCGCCGAGCTCCGGATCATCGCTGCGACGGCTCTCCACCATGCTCCACGAAGTGCCTCCGGTGCCCGCCACATCAATGTGCTTGATCCCGGCCCCCAGCAGATGTTCCACATCTTCCGGCGACACCCCGGCACCCACCTCTTTAATGATTACCGGTTTTTTCAGGGACGTTACAATCATGGCAATCTTGTTGCGGAGGTCCGAAAAATCCGTATCGCCCTCCGGCTGCACGGCCTCCTGCAGCGGATTGAGATGAAGATAAAGCCCGTCCGCATCCAGCACCTTCACCGCCGCTTCACAGTCAGCAAAACCCACATCATAATTCAGCTGCACCGCGCCGAGATTTCCAATGAGTGGAATATCCGGGGCATGCCGCCGCAGCTCAAAACTCTCCCGGGCGGCATCGTCCGATAAAAATACACGCTGCGACCCGACTGCCAGGGCCACGCCCTCCGCCTGGGCCGCAATCGCCAGGTTCCGGTTGATGGCCACAAGCTCCTCGTCCGCACCGCCGGTCATCGATGAAATCAATAACGGAAGCGCAAGCTCCTTGCCCAGAAAACTGCAGGAAGGATCCACATCAGCCAGGTTCAGCTCCGGCAAGGCCCGGTGCGTCAGGTGAATTCGATCAAAGTAGTGCCGCTGACGATCTATCGCCCCGTCATCCGAGACAATATGAATATGATCCAGTTTACGTTGATTTATTTGTGCCATAATGTGAGCGACTTTATAATGCTTTGCCGATACATGGAAACCCCAAAAACATGCGCATCGCATCCGCCCGAAAAACCTGCAAAACCGCCCCTCGCGATACCCTGGCGACCACGGTGCATATCCGAGAAAGCGTCAGAAGACCCTCGAAAGGTAATGCCCCACAATCCCACACCTCAAGAGGTGTGGCAGTTAATTTGGCATTTTTTATAGCATTTTTGCCATTTCACACTTCGTGAAGTGTGAAATATGGAATGGGTATACAGGGTTGGAAAGAGGGTCTAGCCGCCGGATTTTTTGACGGTGTAGCCCATGGCCTGCAGCTCGGCAATAAGCAGATCACGTTGATCGCCCTGGATTTCGATGGTCTGACCTTTGACCGTTCCGCCGGTTCCGCATTTCTGCTTCAGCTTTTTCGCCAGGTCCTTGAGCCCCTCCGGATGCGTCGGTACACCGGTGATAACCGTCATGCCTTTGCCTTTGCGGCCCTTGGTTTCGCGTCCGACCCGGACGATGCCATCGCCTTTCGGCGCGGCCGGCTTTTCCTTTTCGGGCTTTATGCGGCCCTTGTCCGTTGAGAAAACAATATCCAGATCGTCAAAGCTGTTCATCGCATGCCCTTCGTTTAAACCAACCGAACTCCGTCATCCCCGATGGTGATCAGGCGCTTTTTATACAGCGCACCGATGGCGTTTTTATAGGTCTTTTTGCTCACGCCGAACAGTGCATTGATCCGTTCCGGCGGGGTCTTGGCAGTAATCGGCATGAAGCCGTCATTTTTTTTCAGGTGCTCAAGAATCACATCCGTGAGCTCCGTGACCTTTTCATAGCCCTGCTTCTGGAGGGTCAGGTCAATACGGCCGTCCGGCCGCACATTTTTGATGTAACCCTTCATTCTCCGGCCGCGTTCCAGGGATTGGAAAACCTCGTTATGAAACACCATGCCCCAGCGCTCATTATTAATGATGAATTTGTAGCCGAGGTCCGACTTCTGCCAGACCATCAGGTCCACCTCTTCATTGTTTTTATAAAAACGCTTAGAGTTCAGATACTTGTCCAGCTTGGAAGACGCAACAATCCGTTCGCTGGCGTTGTCGTAGTAGATATAGACCAAATACGACTCGCCCTTGCGCATTTTCATCCGCTGTTCGCGAAACGGCACAAACAGGTCCTTCGGCAGCCCCCAGTCCAGAAACGCGCCGATCGGCGTGGCGTCTGTACAGCGCAGCAATACAAAGTCCCCCACCTCACCCTTCGGCTGCTGTGTGGTGGCCGTCAGCCGGTCTTCGGAATCCAGATAGACAAACACGTCGATTTTATCGCCGATGTTCCAGGCCTTGGAAACATAACGGTTCGGCATCAGGATTTCGCCCAGCTGCTCCCCGTCGAAAATCAGACCGAAATCCGTCTCGCGCGCGATCGTCAGCTTGTTCCGTTTTCCCACCTCAACCACTATGGCTTCTCCTGTGGCTCGGGCGGCGGCTCTTCACGCGGCTGGGGCGCTGCCCCTTGCGCGTATTTTTCGGGCGGCCGTCTGTACTCACCGTAACTTTTCCGCGCTGCTGGCGGACTTTCGGGCCCGGTTTGGCATCGGCTCCGGTTGCGTTCATCGCTTTTTCAGAATGCCAGCTATGGCCCAGGTCCCGCGGAACCTCAAACCCGATCAGCTTTTCAATGGCACGCAGATAGTCACGCTCCGTTGCGCAGCAGATCGAAATCGCATCGCCCTCCGCCCCGGCCCGGGCCGTACGGCCGATACGGTGAACGTAGGTTTCCGGTTCAACCGGCATATCATAGTTAATGACGTGTGAGATCTCCTTCACATCAATCCCGCGAGCCGCAATATCAGTCGCCACCAACGCGCGGCATTTTCCCGACTTAAAATCGGCCAGCGCCTGCGTACGCGCACTCTGGCTCTTATTGCCATGAATCGCCGACGCCGAAATACCCACGCCTTCCAGCTTGCGCGCCACTTTATTGGCCACATGCTTCATCTGCGTGAAAATGATGACCTTATCCAGTTTCTTGCTGGCCATCAGCTGCAGGATCAGGTCGTCCTTATGTTCTTTCTTCACGAACATAACCTTCTGGGTGATCCGCTCCACCGCCGGCTTTTCCGGCTCAATGGCCACCTGCGCCGGCTGGGTCACGAGCGACTCCGCCAGCTGCTTGACTTTCGCTTCCATCGTGGCCGAGAAAAAGAGCGACTGGCGTTTTTTCGGGAGCTCTTTAATGACCTTTTTGATGTCATGGATAAAGCCCATATCGAGCATACGGTCGGCTTCATCGAGCACAAAGATTTCGACGCCGCCCAGATCGAGCAGGCCCTGGCCCACCAGGTCATTCAGACGCCCCGGCGTAGCCACCAGGATATTTACCCCGCGGCGGATCGTTTTCACCTGCGGGTGCTGTCCGACGCCGCCGAAAATAACCGTATGGGAAATTTTGGTATGCTTGCCGTATTTCTTCACGCTGTCGCCGATCTGCGCCGCGAGCTCACGCGTCGGGGCCAGAATCAGGACTTCCGGCCGTTTGGAAACCGGGCGTTTATTTTTCTTCACGAGATACTGAAGGATCGGGAGCGTAAACGCCGCCGTTTTCCCCGTACCCGTCTGGGCGCAGCCGATCATGTCGCGGCCCTGCAGCAGATACGGAATCGCCTGCTCCTGGATCGGTGAAGGTGTATGATAGCCCGCTTCGGCAACTGCAGATCCAATTTCTGGAAGCAGTTCACCGAAAACGCCATTGAGGTCGTTTTCTTTCTTCATTTGGTTTTTCCACGCAGCAATCGTTAACCGCTCATACATCGATCCTCAAACGAGGAAGGATTTACGAACAACCTGAACTGCCACAATGTGGCTCCTAACCGGCGAATAAAAATAATTTCAAAACTCGCCGCCGGTGGAGTGAAGAAAAAAGGGATCGGTCCGTCTGACCATCCCGAAGTGGCAGGGGTTCTATAGGGCCCGCCCCGCCAAGTCAAGCCTGGCGATCAGGTGTTTCCGGAGAAACCGCATAGGTGCCGCGCCCGAAAAAGGCTTTGAAACAGTAGACCCACACCGAAAACAGCCCCCAGCCTAGGCCGAACAGAACGCCCGCATCAATAATACCGCGCCACGGCTGCGGCAGCTGCCGCACAATCACAATCAGCAGGATCACCATGGTTGTCACGGCATAGGCAATAATCTTGCGGACTTTCGTGGCATGAAAGAAGCCCATGCAGAACAGCGGCGCAAACACGATGCGCACCGGCGTCGGATGGTTTTTAAGGTAAAGGGCGCGCGCTCCGACGCGGGGCGAAAACTTCAGTTGGAATCCCTTGTACCCTTCCGCATAACCCATAAAGAGCAGGCTGATCACCAGGCTGATCCATTCCACCGGTCCGAAAACCCTGAAATCGAGCTCTTCGACATACGGCCAGACGCTGCTTAAACCGCGCAGCAGAATCAGGCTCAGCCCCAGAATTCCCCAAATTGCACCAATTGTTCCCGCCATAAAATTTCCTATGTCAAATGGCGCGCGAGTGTATCAGCCCAATCCTGAAAACAAAGCCCTTTCTGAACCTCGTTCAAACTTGGCACGCGCAATGCTATATTTACAGGCACATCTCCTCCTCACCAGGCAGTGAGTTGAGAGCGAATCAGCTCGCTGCCTGTGTGTTTACTTACCCAGGAGAGCAGTTCTTCAGCACCCGGAGAACTGCTCTTTTTCTTTTTCAGGATCGCCACCGCGTTTTTCCGCAACTGCGTAACCCCCGCATAACTGACGGCATTGCCCCGGATTAAACGGCGGATCTCCCCCGCCGGCGATTTCAGCAGCCATTCCAGATCGACCGGAATCCGCGTATCCACCTTATCCTTCGGCGGGCAGACCACCGAACACCAGTCGCAACCGAACAGCCAGTCCTCAATCATTTCTGATTCCCGGCGATTCAGCACCGATCTTTTCTCGATTGTGAGATAACTGATGCAGATACGCGCATCAATCGGCTCACCAAACTGAATCGCACCCGTCGGACAGTTTTTAATGCACGCTTGGCAGTCATCGCAGGCAAACGGCATCTTCGGCTCGAAAATCACCTCCGGCAGTTCCTGATCCACAAAAAGGCAGCCGATGAAAACGCGCACATTGGTCCGCGTCGGCACCCGCAGCAGGTCATTCGCGCCGGTAATGCCCAGCCCGCCGATCGTCGCAAACAGCCGCTCATAAACCGCCTTCGTATCCACCGCGGCTTCAGCCTCCACGTGCGCCCCCAGCTTATCCTTCAGCGCCGCCAGCATCGCCTGGCCGGTGGAATGATAATCCTGCTCGCGGGCATAGGCCGAAATATAACCGAGCAGCGCGTCGCCGGCCGGTTCCGGAAAAGGGTGTGTCGCCTCCGGATCGCCCCACTTATTGGTAAAGGTCAGCACAATCACCGACTTCGCAAACGGAAAGGTTTTCCACGGATCGGCCTTGTCCGGATACATCCGCTCCAGGTAATCCATCTCACCCTGTTTCCCCGACCGCAGCCACGCCGCGTACAGCGCATTATTTTCGGCGATCCGACGCTTCAGCACCGGATTATCCATTCGAATACACGCCGCCGAAAACGCCCCGATCTCCTGCGCGGTTTCACTTAGCCACTGACTGAACTGCTCTGAACTTCCAAACTTCATACCTGAACCACGAAATACACTAAATACACGAAAGGGAAACAACTATACTCATTTTTCGTGTAATTAGTGCATTTCGTGGTTAGAAAATTAATCGCATGAGCTTCAGGGATAACGACCTTAAAATTTTATTTGTCTTTATCGACGGCTTCGGCATCGGTTCCGATGACCCGTCGGTCAACCCGCTGCGCGATCCGCGCTTTCCAAACCTTGGAAAAATGCTCGACCGCGCGCATCCGATTGATGCCTGCCTCGGGGTTGCCGGCAAACCGCAGAGTGCCACCGGCCAGGCCTCGCTGCTCTGCGGCGTGAATGCCCCGCTGGCGATGGGCAAACATATCGAGGGCTTCCCCCCGCCCCGCCTGAAGGAGCTGATTGAAAAAGAAAACCTGTTTTCCAAACTCCGGAAACTCGGCAGGGACCCGACCTTTGCCAACGCCTACTGGATCGACGACCCGTTCAATATTCCGCCGCGCCGCCAGTCTGTCACCACGGTCATGGCGCTCGCCGCCAATGGCGGCGTGCGCCATAAAGAAGAGCTGATGAGCGGCAAAGCGGTCAACCACGACATCACCCGCTGGACGATGCACGAGCGCGGATACGACGGGCCGCACATTTCCGAAGAAGAGGCCGCCGGCCATCTGCTGGCGGTGGCCGCGGAGCACGACGTTACTCTCTACGAGTATTTCATCACCGACCGCGCCGGCCATTCCGGCGATCCGGAGCAGGTTTTCCAATGCCTGGAATCCCTCGAAAAATTCCTGCCCGTCGCCGCCTCGTTCGGTGAACAGCCCAACCGGCTGTTTCTGCTCTGCAGCGATCACGGCAACATCGAAGACTGCACCGTCAGAAGCCACACCATGAATCCCGTACCGCTGGTCGCCATCGGCCAACATGCGGGCGTTTTCCAATCATTGGAAAATCTCGCGGACGTCACGCCGGCCATCCTGAGTTTATTCGAAACGTAGACGGAGCATCCTGCTCCGTTGCCGCCGGGCAGCATCCCGGGGAGCCGGATGCTCCGTGGCCGCCGAAATTATTAACCCAACATTCGCTTTGTCGAACCGCCTGACGATTCGGTACATTTTGCCGATGAATCAGCAAGAGCAGAAACGTCCTGACTGGGACGAGTATTTTATGGATATCGCGCACGTCGTTTCCCGCCGGGGCAACTGCTGCCGCCGCAAAGTCGCGGCCGTGATTGTCCAGGACCGCCGGATTATTTCGACCGGCTACAACGGAACCCCCAAGGGCATTGAAAACTGCTTTGAAGGCGGATGCCCGCGCTGCAACTCGGATGCGGCATCAGGTGAAAGCCTCGGCGACTGCATCTGCGCGCATGCGGAAGAGAATGCCATTGTACAGGCGGCGTATCACGGCATCAGTGTGCGCGACGGCTCGCTCTACTGCACCCTGAGCCCCTGCCTGCTCTGCACCAAGATGATCATCAATGCCGGCATCAAAGAAGTGATCTATGAAGAGGAATACCGCTTCAGCCCGCAGTCGCGCGAACTGTTTGCCACGGCCGGCGTCATCTGCCGTCAGTTTAAACGTAAATAAGTGCATGAAACCTGTCGTCTCAGCCCTGCTTTGCTGTGCCTTGTCGTTATCGGCCCGGGCGGAGAATTTTTCCAGCTGTTTTGTGCCCGGCGAAGTCACGGAATATAAAGTTTCCTGGATGGGCATTCCGCTGGCGTGGTCCAGATCAACGACCGAGGTGGTGGAATATGACGGGGCCGAGCTGATCCGCATCACCATGGTTTCGCAAACCTACAAACCGTACAACCACATCTATAAGATCGACGATAAAACCGAAGTCATTCTCGATCCCGAAACCGCCCTGCCCGTCCAGCTGGACCTGACCCTCAACGAAGGCTCCCGCGAAAAGAGCCACCTGACCACCTTCGACCACACCAAAGGCGAAGCCGTTTTCATCGATCGCCTCGCCGGCACTACCAATACGGTGGCTATCGCCGACGATACGCAGGACATCATGACGTTCCTCTATTCCGCGCGGATGAAGGATCTCAACCTGCTGAAAGAGCAGCTGCTGCACCTCTATGTGGACGGAAAGATTTACGACGCGGCCATCACGCTCGGTAAAACCAAACAGCTGAACATTCCGGACCATGGAAAGGTCGAGAGTGTGGAGATTGAACCGCAGGTGGAATTCGACGGCCTGTTC
>JBFJYX010000052.1:0-11598 GCA_041622415.1 Pontiella sp. | reverse complement strand
GGCGCAGGAACTGGCCTTCGGTACCGTGAATGCCGCCCACCTGAATGCCGGCGCGGCGGCTGACCGTGCCGCCGACGCAACGGCGGCTCTGGCTGCCCTGGAGCCGTTTATTGCCCACGATAATTTTGAGATTGCCTATTACGGGTTTCATGAACTCGCCCGGGTGATCGAACGGCATTATGACGAGGTTGATCTGAACCGCATGCTGGAGCAGGTCGTGAAACCGCGGCTGACCAAAGTGCCGGTCTTCCTGCGGATTGAACTCTATCTTGAATATGCCGGCCTTGCGGCGCGGAACCGCGATATGGACGCGGTGGCGCCGATCCTGTCGGAACTGGAAGGCATGGTGGACGGGCTTAAGCCGCGTCCCCGCTATTATATTCCCGAATCCGTACGTGTGCTGAAACTGATGATTGAGATCGGCGCGCATGAAAAAGCGGCGGCGCAGGTGGATGCGCTGTTGGCTTATTATAATGAAAAGCGGGACCTGATCGTGAACATCGAGCGGGCCGAACTCGTGTGCGGCCTGGCGGAAACCTATCACCTGCTCGGGCAGGACGATGTTGCGCTGAACCTGTACCGCCGGGCGGTTGACGAAGGCATGATCAATCCGAATTCACGCCCGCAGGCCGATGACCTCAACCGAATCTGCTGTTCGCTGGCACTGCATGAGGTGAAACCGGATGACGCCCTTTTGCAACAGCTCAATGCGATGCGCAGCGGGCTTGGAAATCCGTGGTAAGCGCCGGACCGGCTCCGCTCGCGCAGGATTAAAATGTGTAAGATTTTGGATGGTGTGATTTGAAGAACTGTTTAGCACTGATGTTGGTATGGACCCTGGCCGTTGCCGGTGCGCTGGCGCAGCAGGGCGGGATTCGCGGGCTGGTCATGGATCAGGATTTCGAGGTTCCGCTTCCCGGGGTGAAGGTTTTGATTTCTGAAACCGGGCAGGAAGCCGTGACCGGCGACACCGGATCGTATTATCTCGAGCAGGTGCCGCCCGGAGCGTACACGGTGATGTTCAGCAAACCCGGTTATACGCGTTTTACGCAGTCGCAGGTGGTGGTTACGCCCGGGCGGCTGGCCGAAGTCGAAGTTTCGCTGGCAGGCGAGTATGAAGAGATGGATGAACTCGTCGTTAAAGAGATCAGCCTGGGCGGCGCCTCGGAAATCGGCCTGCTGAACCTGCGGATGGAAAGTGTGGCGATGATGGACTCCGTCGGGGCCGACCTGATGAGCAAAGCGGGGGCATCCGACGCGGCGCAGGCGCTGACCCTGGTTCCGGGGACGACGATTCAGGATGGGAAATATGCCGTGGTCCGCGGTCTGCCGGACCGCTATGTGGCCTCGCAGATGAACCATGTGCTGCTGCCCACGGCCGATCCGGATAAACGCGCGGTTCAGCTCGACCAGTTTCCGTCGGCGATGATTGAAAGTGTCCAGGTGTCGAAAACCTTCACGCCGGACCAGCAGGGCAATGCGTCGGGCGGGGCGGTGAATATTATGCTGAAAGGGATTCCGGACGAGCGCATCCTTCAGTTTAAAGCGGGCACAAAATATAAAACCACAGTGGCGGATGCCGGGGATGATTTTCTGCAGGATGCGTCGATTGATTTAAGTACCTGGGGACATGACGCGGAAGATATTCATCCGCAGTCCCTCGACAGCCCCTGGTCCGGAGAGGTCGGGGTGTCGCGGGACGACAGCGCCGCGATGTATGACTGGTCTTTGACCGCCGGCGACAAATTCGAGGTCGGGTCCGGTCTGAAGGTCGGGTTTGTCGGCTCCCTGTTTTACAAGCGCGATGCGTCGTACCGGTCGGGCGAGGATAATAAATACTGGCTGGATTATAATAACGGCTACGACGACACGCTGACCCCGAAGTACAGCGGCGATTATCCGTATCGAACGTATGATGGAGAAACAGTGCCCAACTGGAACTCGGAACTCGATACCTCGCTTTATGATACGCAGCAGGGTTCTGAAGAGTCGCAGTGGGGAACGCTGGCCGGCGTCGGGGCGGAAACGGAGAACCATGCGCTGACGCTGCTTTACTCCTATAACTTTTCCGCGGAGAGCACCGCGCGGCTGGATGAAGATACGCGGGGCAAATATTATTATTTCCCGGATCATGATCCGTACGATGTCTCGTCCCCGGGCGGGGCGGATTCGGACTGGCCGCGGCCGGGGCGCGACTATACGGCTTTTGCGCCGTTTAACCGGATTGAAACCCTCGACTATACGGAGCGGGTGGCCAATACCCTGCAGCTGCGCGGCGAGCATACGATTCCTTTCGGCGGGCTGAAGGTCGGTTCGGTATTGACCTTCAACGAACCGGAAATCGACTGGACGGCGGCCTGGAGCGGATCGAAAATGAACACCCCCGACCGGCGCTCCCTTGAAACCTATTGGTATACGGATGAGGACGGAAATTCCATTCACCGCATGTATAACGACGACGGCGGCCTGGCGCGCCTGACCCGTAAATGGCGCGAGGTGGAGGAGACGGGTTTTCAGTATTTCGGCAACCTGAACCTGCCGTTCGAAGCATGGAACAACGAAGAGGGTTTCATTAAAGCGGGGGGATTCGATGACTCTATTGACCGTTCGTCGGACGAATCGAGTTTCTACACGACGCAGCAGATGAATTATGAAGCTCCCTGGGAAGAGCTGTGGAGTGCGGAACTTTCGACCCAACTGATCGATATGGAGGATTACCCGCAGGATGTGAGTTATGACGGTACGCAGGATCTCACCGCGTTTTACCTGATGGGCAATCTGCCGGTGACGTCGTTCCTCAGCCTGATCGGCGGCGCCCGTTTTGAAAAGACCGGCATCACCACCTCCATGCGCGATGTCGATGCCAGGACCCAGCTTTATATTCCGTCGAACGGATATGGCGAACTTGATTTTGCGGGCAACGAACAGCTGGCCAATGCAAACATTCAGCAGAACGATGTGCTTCCCTCGATCGGGTTTGAATTGGTGCCGCATGAACAGTTTGTTTTCAGGGGGTCGTATACCGAAACGATTGCCCGGATGACGTTCAGGGAACTCGTGCCGATCCAGCAGGTCGACAACATCGGGGATGATCCCTTCATCGGCAACCCGGATCTTCAGATGGGGTCGCTGAAAAACTATGACCTGCGGCTGGACTACAATCCGTATCCGGGCGGGCTGGTTTCGGTATCCTGGTTCTATAAAGACATGGAGGATGTGATCGACTACCACCAGGTGCTGCTGGGCGGGTCCACGCTGGCCACGACGGCGGATAACTATGACGAGGGTACGATCAACGGGTTTGAATTTGAAGTCCGCCAGGCCATGGGGGAATGGTGGACGCCGCTGGAAGGCCTGAGCCTCGGGGCCAACCTGACGCTGATCGATGCGGAAATTGAGGCGTCGCTCGAAACAGATATCCTGCTGAGCTCCGGTGTGGCCGAAATGGCGGACATCGTGGCGGCGGAGTATGACGGAACCAAGCGTGACATGATGGCCACTCCGGAATATCTCTACAACCTGAATGCCACGTATACGATCCCGAAACTCGGCACGGAGCTGGGCCTTTTCTACGTCGTGAAAGGCGATGCGCTCGAAGCCGCCGGCACCCAGGACGGCGGCAGTTTTATTCCGCATATTTATGAGAAGGGATACGGCACCCTGAACTTTTCCCTGTCGCAGAAGCTGGGGCGGCACTTCAACCTCGGCTTCCGCGCGAAGAATCTTCTGAACCCGGATATCGAGACGGTCTACCGCTCCAACTACACCGGCGAGGATGCGATTAAGGAAACCTATGAGAAGGGGATCGAATACAGTGTGAGCCTGAGCACCACATGGTAACGACCTGCTAATCATTCACTCATTGTTCAACAACAATCTGATCATACAACTCTAGCCCGAGGTAAACATGAAAAAACAAATACTGATCATTCTGGCCGTTTCCGGTGCCGCGTTCGCCGCGCAGGCCCGTGAACTGGAGGAGACCAAAGAGGCCCTCTCGAAGTGGGTGGAAACCCGCAAACTGATTTCGGAAGAGAAGCAGAAATGGGAGCTGGAACGGGAAATCCTGGGCGACCGGATTGATCTCGTCCGCAACGAGCGCGATACCCTGAATACGAAAATCCACGAGACGCAGTCGCTGATTACGGATGCGGACAGGAAACGTGAGGATCTGGTTAAGGAAAAGGATGAGCTGAAAAATGCCTCGGCCACACTCGTTAACCGGATCTTTACCCTGGAGCGCGAGGTACTGGCCCTGCTGCCGACCCTTCCGGAACCCGTCCGCGAGCGGATCAAACCGCTGAGCCAGCGCATACCGAAAACCGAAGCCACCGATCTTTCGCTGTCGGAGCGCTATCAGAATGTGATCGGCATCATTAACGACCTGAACAAGGGCGCCGGCGAAATTACGGTGGTCAGCGAGGTGAAGAAGCTGTCCGACGGATCCACGGCGGAAGTGCAGACGATGTACATCGGATATGCCGCAGGATATTCCTGCAACAACAACGGCGATGTGGCGTTCATCGGCACGCCGACTTCCGATGGCTGGACCTGGAAACAGGATAACCGCATTGCGCAGAACGTGGCGGATTCCATCTCTATTCTGAAAAATGAAAAGGTTGCGGCCTTCATCGAAATGCCCGTCTCCGTCAACTAACAACGTTCAGGTGAAAGTATGAAATATTTAACGACACTGTGTATGGCCCTGATGGCCGCCGGCGCATTCGCCCAGGCGGATATGCAGGCGAAACTGGAAGCAAGCCTGGCGGAACTTTCCAATGTCCGGAAGGAAATCGCCAAAGAAAAACTTCCGATGGTGAAGGGGCTTAACGCGCTGGAGGATGACGTGATGGAGGTGCGGCTTGAGCACCAGAAAATCATACGTCAGCTCGACAGCCGCAACCTCGACCTCAACAACCTGCGTGCGGATATCAAGAGCCGTAAAGGGGAGAAAAACTATATTTCGAACCTGCTGGTTGAATACACCCGCAATTTTGAAACCCGTCTGCATATTGCCGAGCTGGATCAGTATGAGGATACGATCAAAGAGGCAACGCTGGCCCCGGACAACAGCAATCTGTCCGACGAACAGGTTTTTGTTGCGCAGACAAAGCTGGTGGAGGAGTCGATCCGCCGCCTTCAGGATGTCGTGGGCGGCCATGCCTTTGCGGGGACGGCGGCCGGCGAAGACGGGCTGGTGAAACCGGGCGGGTTTGTGCTGATCGGTCCGGTGGCGCTCTTTTCGTCGGAGGACGGATTGCTGGCCGGTATTGCCGAACAGCGCCTCGGGTCGCTCGAGCCGACCGTACTGCCGTTTGCCAACACGCTGAATGCGGAGTTGGTGAAATCTACGGTGGCGTCCGGTGCCGGTAGTTTCCCCTTTGATCCAAGCCTTGGAAACGCCCGTAAAATTGAAGAGACGCAGGAGACGCTCAGCGAGCATCTGGCCAAAGGCGGCAAGGTGGGTTACGTCATTGTGGGCATGTTTGTGCTGTGTGTGCTGATCTCGGTGTACAAGTGGATCCAGCTGTCGCTGGTCCCGCAGGTCTCGGAAAAACGCGCCCTGCCGGTGCTGCGGGCCGTCCTGGTGAATGATCATGAAACGGCCGCCGCTGAAATCAGCAAACTCAAAGGCCCGACGGCGGCCATGCTGACGGTCGGCATTGAGCACATCGATGAACCGAAAGAGCTGGTGGAAGAGGTGATGTATGAGGAACTGCTCACCACTCGTATGAGCGTCAACCGGCTGACCCCGTTCCTGGCCGTCTGTGCATCCACCGCACCGCTGATGGGGCTGCTCGGCACGGTGACCGGCATTATCAACACCTTTAAAATGATCACGGTCTTCGGATCGGGCGATGTCAAAACCCTGTCCGGCGGTATTTCCGAAGCACTGGTGACCACGGAGATGGGGCTGGTCGTGGCGATCAGTGCACTGGTGATGTATGCCTTCCTTTCCCGCAAGGCCAAAAGCATTACCGACCAGATGGAACAGATTGCGATCCTGTTTGTGAACCGGTCGGTCCGTTCCGTCGAGGACGCGGAAGAAGCAACGGCCGCATAACCGGTTATCGGAACTCAGGACATGGATTTAAACGTACAGGAATTCTGGGAACAGACGCTGGGGATCTGGCAATCCGGCGGCTGGGCCATGTTTGCCCTCGCCGCCGACGCCTTCATCATCTTCTACCTCGGCGTAAGCATTTTCTCGCGCATCCGGGCCAAGGGCTATCTCTATGTCACGGAAAAGAAAATGAAGCGCTGGGTGAAAGACCCGGAACGGGGCCGCGGTCCGGTGGGGCGTATGATCCGCTTTGTGATGGGCGCCCGCACGCTCGACGAAATCGGGATCTTTTTCGACGAACTCAACCAGACCGAAATTGCACCGATCAACCGCGACCTCAAGGTGATGCAGACGTGCGTGAGTATTGCCCCGCTCATGGGCCTGCTCGGTACCGTGACCGGTATGCTCTCGACGTTTGCCGCCCTGGCCGGCGGATCGGGCGGCGATAAAACCATGGGCATGGTGGCCGGCGGAATTTCCGAAGCGCTCATCACCACCGAGACCGGCCTGCTGATTGCGCTGCCGGGCCTGATTTTTCAATATAAACTGGCGCGTGAGCATGCCCAGTATAAAGCGTTTCTTGCGCACCTGCAGACGGTCTGCTCGCAACGGATTTATAAAGAAAACCTTAAAAAGGACGCAGCATAGGAATTTTTGATTGAGGATTTCGGATTTGTGGGTCTCCGGCGCTTTTTAATCCAGAGGCCAACGCCGACCGAGTTCCGAAAATCGCAAATCACCAATCACCAATCAGAAATAATTTTGCGGAGCAAAAATATGGGACGTTTCAGCAACAGTAACGAAGACAACACAGAGGTGGCGGTGGATATCTCCCCGCTGATTGACTGCGTTTTTATTCTCCTCATCTTTTTCATCGTCACCACCACCTTTGTGGAGGAGACCGGCGTGGAAGTGGACAAGCCGCAGGCGGCTTCTTCGGTTCAGCTGGAAAAGACCAGCATCATGATTGCCATCACGCAGAGCGGCGAGATCGTCTACGGCGGCCACGAGATCGGCATTTCCGGCATCCGCCCGCTGGTGAAGCGCATGATGCAGAAGGAAGAGGTGCCGGTGATTATTCAGGCCGACCAGAATGTGATGTCCGGCCTGCTGGTGCGGGTGATCGACGAGGCTAAACTCGCCGGGGCCGTCAAAGTGAGCATTTCCACCCTTAAAAACCAGGGATAGCACACTGTGGAAAGCCTACTCATTCTATTGAAAAAACTGGTGCAGCTGCTGGCCAAGATCGGAACGGGCGCCGCACTGACCTTTGCCTTTTTCATGCTGCTCCCGATTCTGCAGGTCATCACGCAGCCGCCGGTGAAGGACCTGACCATCCGGACGGTGGATGTGGCGAATGTGCCGCCGCCTCCGCCGCCGCCGATGGAGGAGGAAGAGCCGCCGGAGCCGGAGCCGGAAGAACCGCCGCCTCCGGCGGTGGATGCGGCTCCGCTGGATCTTTCGCAGCTTGAACTTGCCCTGAGCCCCGGCGACGGGGGATTCGGCGGCGGCGACTTTTCCGTGAATATCGGGGCGGTGGCCGGCGGCGGGGAGGACGTGGATGCCATCTTTTCGCTGTCGGATCTCGACCAGAAACCGCGGGTGGTCTATCAGCCGGCCCCGGTCTATCCGCCCGAGCTCGCCCGCAAGGGCATGCAGGGCACCGTCTATGTTTTATTCCTGGTGGATAAAAGCGGTCGGACGAAGGACCTGAAGGTTCAGAAGTCGACCCACCCGGCCTTCAATAACCCGGCCCTGAAGGCGGTCAAGCAGTGGAAGTTTGAGCCGGGCAAACGAAAAGGCAAACCCGTTCAGTTCCGAATGCGCGTGCCGATCACTTTCCAAAAATAGGTACAAATGATGAATAAACAACACAGTCTGAAAACCCTGGGCATCGGTGCGGCGATTCTTATAACCGGCGCCGCGTCGGCTAACGAAATGCTGGACCTGATCAATGCGCTTCCGGGCAGCCGGGTGGGTACAACCCCGGCGGTCGCGGATGCGGTCTATGCCGAACGCAGCATGGCGGAGGTAAAAGAAAAACAGGTCCCGGTGAAAAAACCGGAAACGGTGCAGGATCTCTCCATCTGGGACGAAGAGCAGTTCCGGAAACAGTTCCTGGCCAGCTACGGGGTGAATACCGATATCGAGCCGAAGCTGACCGCGGTGGAATATGAGCAGATGCAGAAAATCCTGGATGCCATGTCGGAAGATGACGATACGGCCAAGGCTGAAAAACTGCTGCTGAAAAACTGCGACGATTCCTCGGCGGCAACCTTTGAGTTCACGCTGGCCAATATCTATTTCCAGCAGGATAAACTCGACGATGCGCTGCGCTATTATGACCGGGCCATTGAGCAGTTTCCGAACTTTCGCCGCGCCTGTAAAAATGCCGGTATGATTCATGTGCGCAACGGCGATTTTGAAAAAGCGATTCCGTACCTGACGCGGGTGATCGAACTCGGGGGCCACACTTCGATTGCCTACGGCCTGCTCGGCTTTGCCTATGGCTCCACTGAAAACCATCTCTGCGCGGAGTCGGCCTATCGCCAGGCGATTCTGCTGGATCCGGAAACCATCGACTGGCAGCTGGGCCTGGCGCGCAGTTTTTTCAAGCAGCAGAAGTTCGGCGATGCGGTCAGCCTCTGCCATACGCTGATAGAGAAAAAGCCGGACCGCGCCGATTTCTGGCTGCTGCAGGCGAACGCCTACCTCGGGCTGAAACAGCCGATGCGCGCGGCGGAAAACTATGAGTACGTCAACAGCATGGGGCAATCCACGCCGGACAGTATGACCATGCTGGGCGATATCTACGTCAACGAAGAGCGCTGGGACATGGCGGCGGATTCCTATCTGCGGGCCTATGAACTCAACGAGGGCGCCCGGCCGGACAAGGCGCTGCGGGCGGCAAAAATTTTGGCGGCCCGCGGGTCGCTGGAGCAGGCCAGCCGTATGCTGAACCGGGTGGCGGAAAAGAAGACCGCGCTGGATAAGGATAACCTGAAGGAACTGCTCAAGCTCCAGGCCCGCGTGGCCGTGGCCGAGGGCGGCGGCGGGGATGTGGTGCAGATTCTCGAGGAGGTGGTCGAGGTGGATCCGCTCGACGGCGAGGCGCTCATTCTGCTGGCGCAGCACTATGGACGCAACGTGCCGGAAAAAGCAGCCTTCTACTACGAACGGGCCGCCGCGATTGAAAAGAATGAAGCGGAGGCCAAGTTGTATCACGGTCAGCTGCTGGTGGGTCAGGCCAAATACACGGAGGCCATTCCGCTGCTGCGCCGCGCCTACGAACTCAAGCCGCGTTCCGACATTGAGGACTATCTGAAACAGGTGGAACGCATCGCCAAAACAAGAAGTTAAACGGCAAACCACGAAGACGCGGCGTACACCGGGAAAGCTTCTCAGCGTACGCCGTGCCGTCGTGGTGAATAAAAATGGATTTATTCATTATTGACGGGATTGCGCCGTTTTTCCGGGGCTTCGACCGGGAGGTGATCAACTGGTCGAAAGCCCCGTTTGTTCATCTGGAACAGGGCTGCGGATTGAATGCCCGGCGGCTGGAGCAGATCCGGCGCGATTTTAATACCTTCTGCGCAAAGGCCGCCGCGGCGGGGTATAATGCCGTCACGCTCGATGATTTGGCGCATCTGTGCATCTTCGATTTTTACGGGCCGGACCTCGTCAACAAGCTCTTTGAATACCGCCTGTTCTTCAGTGGGCTTTTCGAAACCGCCGAAGCGCACGGGCTCACGCCGTACATCACCACCGACCTGCTGTTTTATAACGAGGCCATCGAAAAACACGTCGGCACCAAAGACGAGGATGTGCGCCGCTTCGCCGCCGACACCTGCCGCCAGCTCTTCAGCGATTTTCCAAACGTTGGAGGTTTGATTGTCCGCATCGGTGAGGCCGACGGTCTTGATGTGGAGGGCGATTTCCACAGCCGGCTGGTGATCAGGAGCCCGGCGCAGGCGCGCCGGATGATCGAAGCGCTGATTCCGGTTTTCGAGGCGTTTGACAAGCAGCTGATTTTCCGTACCTGGAGCGTGGGCGTCGGCCGGGTGGGGGATATG
Organism: Pontiella sp.; assembly: GCA_041622415.1. Lineage (GTDB taxonomy): Bacteria > Verrucomicrobiota > Kiritimatiellia > Kiritimatiellales > Pontiellaceae > Pontiella. The sequence goes on along the minus strand of JBFJYX010000052.1, from coordinate 1,461 downwards.
ATCTGGAATCCGGATACCTTTGACGCTGTTTTCCAGGGATTGGAAAATGACCATTTTATTATTTCGATGAAATACGGACCGTCCGATTTTTTTCGCTATCTTCCGCTGAACCGGCTCTTTTTCCGGGGCGGGCACCGGAAGCTGGTGGAATTCCAGGCGCGGCGGGAATATGAGGGTTTCGGGGAATATCCGTCATTCATCGGGTGGGACTACGAAAAGATCCGCAATAAGCTGGTGGGGCAGCATTTGGCCGGCATATCGGTCTGGAGCCAGACCGGCGGCTGGAGCGGATTCCGGCGCCTGACTTATCTGGACGAAAACGCCGTGTGGAACGAAATCAATACGTTTGTGACGGTGCGGCTGTTCCGGAATCCGACCCGGACGACGGACCAGGTGATTCAGGAATATTACCGCCTGAATTTTCCGGACCCGCACTGGCGGCCGTTTCAGGAACTGCTGAAACTTTCCGACGAGGTGATCAAAGAGCTGCTCTATATCGAGGACTTTGCATCACGCCGCATCTATTTCCGGCGGCTCTGTGTGCCGCCGCTGGTGACGGTCTACTGGCGCCATATTGTGGCCAACCATTTTATGCGTAAATTCATGCGCTGCTATGTCAGCGACGGAAGACGCGTGGTGAAACAGGGCTTCGGCGCGCTGAAGAAAATCAAACGGATGAAAGAACTGGCGATGCGGCTGGGGCTGCCTGCGGAGGATCTGCAGTTTCAGTATGACACGTTTAAAATCATAGCCACGGTGCGGGAATACTATTTCCTCGATTTCAGTGACGAGCTGGTCGAGCGGCTGCGGCAGATGAAGATCGCGTACGAAGCCGAATATGCCGAGCCCCGCTATACGCTGGTGCTGGATACTTCCAAAATCAAGCTGCGCCGGGCCACTTTGCGCCTGATGCTGCGGGTCATGTTCCGCGGGGAGCATGGCTATCGCCTGTTTGACCGCGTCGTAACCCTTAATCTGCTTTCGCTGGTCTATCCGCTCCTGAAGCGGTGCGGCAAAAAGGCCGTCCCGGAATTCGCCTCCGAATCCGCCATGGGCATTGATTCAATCTTTAAGTAGGGGGAACCGTGTAGACGGAGCATCCTGCTCCGGCGTGCGGGAACGGTGTACATAATGGAGCAGGATGCTCCATCTACATGCCGCTTAGCCGCTTTGCCAGCCGGGAGGCGTACTGGTCGGTCATGCCGGAGATGTAGTCGGTGACTTTCAGCAATGCGGGATAGAGCGGATCGCCGCAGGCCGGGGCTTCGGATTTCAGAAGGGCAATAACCTGTTCGCAATGATAGGACACCTTCTCGTTTTGAATCCGCTCGCGGACGGCCGTGCAGAACAGTTCAAGGAGGTTGCCCAGCAGTTTGTAGCCGCCGAGCTGCAGCTCCATTTTGCGGGTGTCGGTGTAAATATGCCGGCGCGCAAAGGACTGGGCGTCATCCAGCGGTTGTC
>JBFJYX010000051.1:0-11757 GCA_041622415.1 Pontiella sp. | reverse complement strand
AAGCGGGGGGGTCGGTTTTGCTGGCGGCCTCGGCTTATTTTTTCCTGCCCGCCGATCTGGCTGAACCGGGCCGTCGCATGGCCTTCATTTTTGTGCTGGCGGCCCTGTTCTGGGCGCTGGAAATTGTTCCGCTTTATACGACATCGCTTATGGTGGTGATCCTGGAAATCCTGATGCTCGGCCGCCCGGACGGCGTTATGGGTATGGATAAGAGCGGATATACCATGTTCCTGATGCCGTTCAGCAGTCCGATCATTATGCTCTTTTTCGGTGGTTTGACCATGGCGGTGGCGCTGGGCAAGTATGGAATCGATCAGCTGATTGCCCGCAGGCTCCTGCGGCTGTTCGGCCGTTCTCCTTACTGGATCATGGTCGGTTTTATGGTGGTGAGCGCCTTTTTGTCGATGTGGATGTCGAATACGGCTACCACGGCGATGACGATGGCCATGGTGGTTCCCCTGCTGAGGCAGCTGGATAAGGACGATCCGTTTCGGGTCGGGCTGGTGCTGGCGGTGCCGTTTGCCGCCAATATCGGCGGGATCGCCACGCCGGTCGGAACCCCGCCGAATGCCATTGTGATCGGTTTTCTGGCGGATCAGGGGGTTCAGCTGAGTTTCCTGTCGTGGATGCTGATGGCGTTTCCGTTGGCGGTGCTGCTGCTGATCGGGACCAGTTTCCTGATTTATGCCATGTACAAGCCGAAATCGAAGTCGGTTGAGCTGCAGCTGGAAGCGGGGCATGGGCCGGAGCGCCGGATGATAGAGGTCGGCCTGATTGCCCTGGGCACGATCGGGCTGTGGCTGAGCTCCGGGCTGCATCATATTCCGTCCGGTGTGGTGGCACTGCTCGCGGTCGGCTTGCTCTATACGCTTAATCTGCTCGATAAAAGCGACCTGAAGAAAATCGAATGGGATGTGCTGGTGCTGATGTGGGGCGGCCTCGCCCTGGGTAAGGGGCTTTCTGTGACCGGGCTGACGGAATGGATTGTTGCGCTGCCCCTTTTTGATCAGCAGGGCATCGGACTGGTGGTGGTTTTCTGCATCCTGGCCGTGGTCTTTTCCACGTTTATGAGCAATACGGCCACGGCCAATCTGCTGATTCCGATTATTATGGTCATTCCGGGCGAAGACAGCCTGGTTCTGGCCATTGCCGTTGCGCTCTCCTGCTCGTTCGCCATGGCGCTTCCGATTTCAACCCCGCCAAACGCCATTGCATTTGCCACCGATACCCTCCGTGTCAGGGATATGATCCGGACGGGCGCACTGATCTCGGCCATATCCACGGCCGTTGTTTTGCTCGGGTTCAAGTTTGTGATCACCCGGCTCTTTATTCTGCATTGATTCTGCCGCCCGGGCTGTTTCTACTCGTTTTTCCTGATCGCTATATTTCACACCTGCGCAAGTGTGAAATGTTGGTTTTTCCTTTTATATTCGGCCATATTACTGCCACACCTCATGAGGTGTGGCAGTGGTTTTCGGGAGATGCTGTGGATGCTTTTCTTGTGATGGGAGGTGGCCGGTTTTACTTTTTCTTCGGATTGCGGCGGGCGTTTTTCTTCGGGCCGGATTCTTTATGCAGGTTTTTCTGCTGGCCGGGGGTGAGGCGCCAGGTGGTCTGCTCGCGGATTTTGCTGACGTGCTTTTTCTTATCCGGCGTATGCTTGGATTTTACATTTCCCGAATAATGCTGGACCTGCTCGGAGTGGAAGGGGTGGTCTTCGATGATCTCAAAGTCTTCATTCAGGTGGGCGAGGATATCGCGGAGATATCCCTTTTCGGTGGGGTCGCAAAAGCTGATGGCGCGGCCGGAGGCGCCGGCGCGGGCGGTGCGGCCGATGCGGTGGACGAAGGTTTCGGGTTCGTTGGGCAGGTCAAAGTTGATGATGTGGGAGATGTTTTCGATGTCAATGCCCCGTGCGGCGAGGTCGGTGGCGATCAGGACGGGGGTTTCGCCGGATTTGAAGGCGGCGAGGATTTCCTGCCGGTGGCGCTGCAGTTTGTCGCCGTGGAGTACGTCGACGGGCAGGTTCTGCTTTTTCATGGATTCGGTCAGGCGGTCGGCCCCGCGGCGGGTGCGGCAGAAGACGAGAATGCGTTCATATTCGAGGCGTTGGAGGAGCCAGCTGAGCAGGACGTTCTTGTTGTTCTTTTCTACGTAGTAGAGGGTTTTTTGAATATTTTCGGCAGCGGCGGAGACTGGGTCGGCCGAAATATTCATGGGTTTGTGCAGAATGCCGGTGGCAAGCGAGAGGGCGGCGGGGGGCATGGTGGCGGAGAAGAAGAGGGCCTGGCGGGTCTGGGGGAGCATCGGGGCGATTTTGCGGATGTCGGGTGCAAAGCCCATATCGAGCATGCGGTCGGCTTCGTCGACCACAAAAACCTCTACCTGGTCGAGTTTGAGGGCCTTGCGTTCGATGAGGTCGAGCATGCGGCCGGGGGTGGCGATGAGGATGTCGACGCCGGCGCGCAGGGTGAGGATCTGTTGTTCGTATTCTGTGCCGCCGTGGACGAGCAGGGTGGTGAGCTCGGTGTGGGCGGCGAATTTGTTAATGTTTTCCTGCAGCTGAATGGCGAGCTCGCGGGTGGGGGAAAGGATGAGGGAGCGGACGCGGATTTCGCGCGCGGCGGTCCAGCTTTCTTCCAGCCGCTGGATGAGGGGCAGGACGAATGCGGCGGTTTTTCCGGTTCCGGTTCGGGCGAGGCCGATGACGTCGCGGCCGGTTCCAATGGCTGGAATCGCCTGCTGCTGGATCGGGGTCGGTGTGGTGAAGCCTGCGTCTGCGACGGCCTGCAGGATCTTTGTGTTCTGGATGAGGTCGGAAAATTGCATGCGGAGAACGTAGCGGGCGGCGGGGGGATAGGCAAAATGATTATGGGTGGAATGATGAAGCGGGGAATCCGGAGTTCGGATGGGGAATGGCAAACTTGGAACTTGAAACCGGAGGGTAAAAGCGGACAAACTCCTGAACGTTTAATCGGGAAGTTGATATGAAGATTTTAGTGGCGCGGATTCCGGAAGAGGGATCGGAGTATGAGGGGGATGAGCCGGGGGCGATTCTGCATGCGGAGGAGGAGGCGTTTATCCGTAATCCGGAAGAGGTCCGGTATAAGCTGTATGCCCAGCGGGTGTCCGATGAGCTGGTGGTACGCGGCGAGTTGGGGGTGAACGTTGATCTGCAGTGCGCAAGATGTTCCGAATTTTTCTCGACAAGAGTGGGGGTTTTCGATTTTCTACGCGCTTATCCCGCACCTGATGGTACTGATTCGGTGGATATTACGGAGGATTTGCGCGAGGAAATTATGCTGCATTTACCGGCGTTTCCATTGTGCAGTGAAGAGTGCAAGGGCGTATGCCCGCAGTGCGGAGCCGATTGGAATAAAGGTTCCTGTGGGTGCAAAAAGGATGAGGGTCCAAGTGCCTGGTCGGCGTTGGACGGACTGAATTTATAAGAGAGAACCGCGGAAGCGGTTCGGTTAATGGTTGTTAGTTACTGGTTGTCGGGAAGAGCTTTCCCGGAGAGGCAATTTACTAATAACCGATAACGATTAACTGATAACTGTTGCGCGTAGCGCAGATGTAAGGAGGATTGCGATGGCAGTTCCAAAAAGAAAAACTTCTAAGAGTAAAACCGCAAGCCGCAAGGCACAGAACATGAAAAAGCCGATTGCGCGTGCATCGAGCTGCTCGCAGTGCGGAGCTCCGGCTCAGCCGCATCATGTGTGCAAAAGCTGCGGATATTATAACGGACGCCAGGTTCTCACAGTCGCTGCTGAAGACTAGAGATCATGCGTATCTCCGTAGATGCGATGGGGGGCGATTTTGCCCCTAAAGAGATTGTCGCCGGTTCAATCCAGGCCGCTGAAAAACTTCAGGGTCTGGAAAAACTTTATCTGGTAGGCGACGAAGCTGCGATTCAGGCAGAACTGGACCTTCACAAGGGCCCGATTCCTTCGTGCATTGAGATTTTTCACTGCACGGAAGTCGTGGATATGGGGGACTCGCCGGCAACGGCGATCCGTCGTAAGAAGGATTCCTCGATTGCGCGTTCAGTGGAGCTGGTGAAGGACGGAAAGGCCGATGCGGTTTTTTCGGCCGGCAATACCGGTGCCGCAGTTGCGGCGGCCACGCTGAAACTGCGTACGCTGAAGGGTGTTTCGCGTCCGGCGATTGCCACCATCATGCCGACGCCGGAAAAGCCGTTTGTGCTGCTTGATGCCGGGGCCAACCCGGACAGTACGCCGGAGATGATTCAGCAGTATGCCGTGATGGGCAGCATTTACTCGCAGGAGATTCTCGGCGTGACCAAGCCGTCGGTCGGTCTTCTCAGTATTGGCGAGGAAGATGCCAAGGGCAACGAGACCACGAAAAAAACGTTCCGTCTGCTGCAGGCCACCGACGTCAACTTTATCGGCAATGTTGAAAGCCGCGATATGTACGGCGGCAAAGTCAGTGTTGCGGTCTGTGACGGTTTTGTGGGCAATGTGGTGCTGAAAACCAGTGAGGCGGTTGCGAAAATGATCGGCAACTGGCTCAAGGATATGTTCAAGCAGAACATCTTCCGGATCATCGGTTATATTTTTGCCCGCGGTGTTTTTAAAGAGATGAAATCGCACGCCGACCCGTCGAGCTACGGCGGGGCTCCGCTTCTCGGAGCCAACGGGGTGGTGATTATCGGACATGGATCTTCCAACGCGTTCGCCACTTTCAATGGGATACGGGTTGCCAGCGAGGCAATCAGTCATGACGTAAACCATTTGATTGAAGATGAACTTCGGCGTATAAATCCAGAAACCTAGTATTTTTCACGGAACGATTACTGCATGGACGCGAAGCGCACAGTTTCAATCATTGGAACGGGATCGTACGTGCCTGAAAAGGTGCTTACGAACCAGGACCTGGAAGATATCGTCGAAACCTCCGACGAATGGATTTATTCCCGCACAGGTATGCGCGAACGCCATATTGCGGCGGCCGACGAGGCTGCTTCGGATATGGGCGCGGAAGCCGCGAAGAAAGCACTGGCGGATGCCGGTATTTCTGCGGAAGAGCTCGATCTGATTATTGTGGCGACCCTTTCGCCTGATATGTTTTTCCCGAGCACGGCCTGTTTTGTCCAGGAAAAGATCGGGGCCAAAAACGCATTCTGCTTTGATCTTGGTGCCGCGTGTTCCGGATTCCTGTATGCGATGGATAACGCCAAAAACCAGATTGCGGCGGGGGCCATTAAGACGGCGCTGGTGATCGGTTCGGAAAAGATGAGCACGTTTGTGGACTGGGAAGACCGTTCCACCTGCATTCTTTTCGGCGACGGAGCCGGCGCGGCGGTGCTTCAGGCCGGCGGCGAAGGCCGCGGTGTGATGGATTCCGTGATGGGATCCGACGGAAGACTGGCGGATCTGCTCTGGACGCCGGGCGGGGGAAGCCGCAATCCGATTTCGCACGAAATGATCGATCAGAAGCAGCAGTATCTTAAAATGCAGGGCCGCGAAGTGTTCAAACATGCCGTCAAGCGCATGGGCGATACAGTGGTCCAGGCATTGAAAAAGAACGGGGTGTCGGTTGACGACATCAACTGCTTTATTCCGCATCAGGCGAATGTCCGCATCATCGATGCCATTTCGAAGCGCCTGGGTGTGGCCGATCGCATGTATTCGAATGTTGAAAAGTATGCGAACACGTCCTCCGCGGCGCTGGCTATTGCGCTGGACGAAGCGGTGAAGGATGGAACAATTTCCAAAGGCGACCTGGTGGTGCTGACCGTATTCGGCGGCGGCTTTACCTGGGGTGCAAATGTGTTGGAGTGGGGGAAATAATGAAGAGAGCAATCGTCTTTCCCGGACAGGGATCTCAGGCAGTTGAAATGGGCAAGGATCTGGTGCACGCCATTCCGGAATGCAAGGATCTGTTTATCCGGGCAAATGAAATCCTCGGGTATGATCTCGCTGCGATCTGTTTCGGCGGTCCGCAGGAGGAGCTGAATAAATCCAACCATGCGCAGCTGGGAATTTTTGTTGCGAGTGCCGCCGCGTTTAAAGCCCTGGAGCTGAAACAGCCCGAGCTTGAATATGATGTACTTGCCGGCCACAGCCTCGGCGAATGGACGGCCCTTTATGTTTCCGGCGCCATCAGTTTTGAAGACACCATCAAGGTGCTGAAAGCACGCGGCGAATTTATGCAGGCCGCCTGCGAAGAAAATCCGGGGGCCATGCTGGCCGTGATGAATCTCGACGGTGACAAGCTGGTTGAGATTGCCGCGGAGGCCGGCTGCTATGTGGCCAACTTTAATTCCCTTTCGCAGACGGTGCTTTCCGGTACCGCCGAGTCGATTGAACGGGCTGAAGCGCTGTGTAAAGACGCGGGAGCCAAGCGGGTGGTACGCCTGCCGGTGGCCGGTGCTTTTCACTCGCCGCTGATGCAGCCCGCCGCTGATAAAATGAATGAATTCCTTTCCGGTATTGAGCTGGGCGTTCCCGCAAAACCGGTGCTTTCCAATGTGACGGCTGCTGTGCACGTGCCCGCGGATATCCGGGAAAACATGGTCAAACAGATCACGTCCTCGGTGCAGTGGGTGGCTTCGGTGCAGAAGCTGGTTGCCGACGGGGTGGAGGAAATCATCGAGGTCGGACCGGGTAAGGTTCTTGCGGGTCTTATAAAGCGTATTGACAAGGGTGCGGCAGTTCGTAACATCGGTCAGCTAACAGATTTTGAATAATAAACAGGGGATGCTCATGTTTGAATTGAACGGAAAAGTGGCTGTGGTCACCGGTTCTGCCCGCGGTCTGGGTCAGTCGATTGCACTGAAAATGGCCGAAGCCGGCGCGGATATCGCGGTGTGCGACCTCAACGCCGAATGGTGTGAGGAAACGGTGGAAAAGGTGAAAGCGCTGGGTCGCAAAGCTACGGGCTACGGCGTGAATGTGGCGGACGGCGAAAGCGTTACGGCCGGTATTAAAGCCATTGAAAAAGATTTCGGTAAGATCGATGTTCTGGTGAACAACGCCGGTATTACCAAAGACGGTTTGCTGATGCGCATGAGCGAAGCGGACTGGGATGCGGTTCTGGATGTCAACCTCAAGGGCGTATTCCTCTGCACGAAAGCCGCCATGCGCGGCATGATGAAGCAGCGTTCCGGCACGATTGTGAACATTGCATCGGTGATCGGCCTGATGGGCAATGCCGGCCAGGCCAACTATGCCGCTTCCAAGGGCGGTGTGATTTCCTTCAGTAAAACGGTGGCCAAGGAGCTGGCATCGCGCGGCGTTCGCTGCAATGCGATTGCTCCGGGTTTTATCCGCTCGGCGATGACCGACAAACTGGATGAAGAGATTCAGAATAAAATGAAAGAACTGATTCCGCTGGGCCGCTTCGGCGATCCGGAAGATGTGGCCAACGTGGCCCTGTTTTTGGCAAGCGATGCTTCCGCGTATGTTACAGGACAAGTCCTCTCGACATGCGGCGGCATGGTGATGTAACGTTTAAAAGTGTAAACCTAGGAAAAGGAGACAATTAAAATGGCACTTGCAGATAAAGTAAAAGATATCATTGTTGAGCAGCTCGGCGTTAACGCTGATCAGGTGACTACAGAAGCATCTTTCATCGAAGATCTGGGCGCAGATTCCCTGGATACCGTTGAGCTGGTTATGGCTTTCGAAGAAGAATTCGGTGCTGAAATTCCGGACGAAGACGCAGAAAAACTGACGTCCGTCGGTGGTGTAATCAGCTACCTGCAGGAAAAAGGCTTCGAGTAAACCGACGCATTGATTTTTCCAATGGCCGGAACTGCTCAGATCGGGTGTTCCGGCCATTTATTATAACATCATTTTGAGGTACGGGATATGAGTGGACGTAAAGTGGTTGTAACTGGACTCGGGGTGGTTTCCCCGGTCGGAAGTGAACTGGGAACGTTCTGGGATAACATTAAAAACGGTAAATCAGGTATCGGCAGAGTCCAGCAGATGGACGATATTGATCAGTATCCCGTAACCATTGCCGGCGAGGTGCGCGACCTCGACGTTGAGCGTTTTGTTGACCGGAAAGACGCACGTAAAATGGATCCGTTTTCCATTTACGGCGTAGCCGCCTCGACGCTGGCGATTGAAGATGCGGCGCTGGATCTGGAAAACATTGATCTTGAGCGCGTGGGCGTTCTGGCCAGCTCCGGTATCGGCGGTATGCAGGTGATGCAGAACGAATGCCTGAAGGCGTATGAAAAAGGCCCGAAGCGCGTTTCCCCGCAGCTCATCCCGCAGATGATCACCAATATTCTGTCCGGCTATGTTTCCATCAAGTATGGCTTCAAAGGCCCCAATTTCTGTATTACCAGCGCCTGTGCTTCCGGTACCCACTCGATCGGTGAAGCGATGCGGATGATTCAGTACGGCGATGCCGATGTGATGGTGGCCGGCGGATCGGAAGCGTCGGTGGCGATGCTCGGCGTGGCCGGTTTTGCGGCCCTGCGTGCGACCAGCCGCCGCAATGACGATCCGGAAGGGGCGTCCCGCCCGTTCGATAAGGACCGCGACGGTTTTGTGATGTCCGAAGGCGCCGGTATTGTGGTGCTCGAATCCGAAGAGCACGCCAAAGCGCGCGGTGCGAAGATTTACTGTTATGCCTCCGGCTACGGCCGTACCGGCGATGCCTATCATGTGACCGCTCCGGCGGAAGAGGCGATTCAGTCCGCCCGCGGGATGTCGCTGGCGATTGCGGATGCCGGCCTGAGCCCGGACGATATTGATTATGTCAATGCGCACGGCACCTCGACCTATTACAACGACAAGGGTGAAACCATTGCCTGTAAGCGTGCGCTGGGCGAAAAGAAAGCCTATGCGACGGCCGTCAGTTCCACGAAGTCGATGACCGGGCATATGCTCGGTGCAGCCGGCGGGGTGGAAGCGGCGATCATTGCGCTGGCGCTTCGCGATAACATTGCACCGCCGACGATCAACTACACGACGCCGGATCCGGAATGTGATTTGGACTATGTTCCGAACAAGATGCGCGAAATGCAGATCAATGCCGCGCTGAGCAACTCGCTCGGTTTCGGCGGGCACAACGCCACGCTCTGCTTTACGAAAGCATAAGTTTTCCAATCATTGGAAATGCAAGGGCATCCGCTTCGGGCGGGTGCCTTTTCTTTTTTCCGGCTTCCAATGGCTGGAAGAAACGGGCACCGTTTACGGCTATGAGAAATTTTCTGGATAAAATCAAGAGCCGCTCCGAAATGACGGCGGAGCGGGCCCGCCTGAAGACTGAAGGCAAGGTGGTTGCGTTTACCAACGGGTGTTTCGATATTCTGCATCCCGGGCATGTGACCTATCTGAATTTTGCGCGCGAGCAGGGCGATGTGCTGGTGCTGGGCATGAATTCGGATGCCTCGGTGAAACGCAACAAGGGCGATGACCGCCCGATCGTCTGCGAGGAAGACCGGGCCAAAGTGATCGCCGCGCTGGAGTGCATCGATTATGTGGTGCTGTTCGATGAAGATGAGCCGCGCGAACTGATCGCCGAGCTGCTGCCGGACGTGCTGGTGAAGGGCGAGGACTGGGCGCACTATGTTTCCGGCCGCGAAGAGGTCGAGGCTGCCGGCGGCAAAGTGGTGCTGGCGAAAATGGTGGAGGGCCGGTCCACAACAAACGTAATTGGTCGGATTTTAGAAGTTTACGGCAAGTCGGAGGAAAAATAATGAGCATTAAATACATTGTGACCGGCGGGGCCGGATTTATCGGCAGTAACATCGTGAAGGAGCTTAATGCGCGCGGGGAGGACGATATTCTGATCGTGGATTCGCTGGGCATGGGCGAAAAGTGGAAAAACCTGGTGGGCCTGCGTTATGAGGATTATCTCGATAAGGGCGATCTGTTTTCGGTGATCGGTGACGGCCTGCTGAACGAGGTCGAGGCGGTTTATCATCTGGGCGCGTGCAGTGCGACGACCGAGCGGGATGCGGATTACCTGGCTGAAAACAATTACGGCTACACCCGCGCGCTCTGCGAAACCTGCCTGGAAAATGATGTGCGGTTTGTCTATGCCTCGAGTGCGGCGACCTATGGCGACGGCAACCTGGGGTATTCCGATGCCGATGAGGATACGCCGAAATACAAACCGCTGAACATGTACGGCTATTCCAAGCATATGTTTGATCTGTGGGCGCTGAAGGAGGGGGTCGCGGATCAGATTGCCGGCATGAAATATTTTAATGTCTACGGTCCCGGTGAAGCGCATAAAGACGATATGCGTTCGGTGGTGCATAAATCCTATTTCCAGATATTGGAAACGGGCGAAGTGAAGCTCTTTAAATCGCACCGCCCGGATTATAAGGATGGCGAGCAGGTGCGCGATTTTGTCTATGTGAAGGATGCGGTCAAGGAGACGCTGTGGTTTGGCGAGCATCGTGAAGTGGGCGGTATTTTCAACTGCGGTACCGGTACACCGCGCACGTGGGTGGATCTGGTGAGCGCGGTATTTATTGCGATGGGGCGCGAGCCGAACATCACGTTTATTGATATGCCGGAGCATCTGCAGGGCAAGTACCAGTATCATACCCAGGCGGATTTGACGAAGCTGCGCGCCGCAGGCTACGCCGAGGCGTTTATTCCGGTCGAAGACGGCGTGGCCGACTATGTTCAGCACTATTTAATGAATGAAGAGTGATGATTTAATCATGGAGAATTTCGGGTCTGCGACAGTTTTATAGATTCGGCGACTGAATATTGGGATTAACCGCGAAAGAACGCAAGGAACACAAAGATGCCTATCACCCTGTTTTTTCTGCGTTCTATGCGTTCCTTCGCGGTTATAAACAAATCCGTTCAGTCACAATATTTAACTGCCGGAGCAATAGTGCAAAGGAGTGCGGGATAGATGCCTGTTATTCTTCATTCTGAAATCTTAATTCTGAATGATCCCCATGGCTGTTAGTATTGCCGAGATGATCCTGCTGGGCCTGCTGGCGGATTGGATTTTCCGCAAGCTGAAATTGCCCGGCCTGCTGGGCATGCTGCTGCTCGGCGTCATTTGCGGTCCGTATGTGCTGGATCTGCTGCAGCCCGGATTCCTGGACGCCTCTTCCGATCTCCGGATGATTGCCCTGATCATTATCCTGCTGCGCGCCGGGTTTGAGCTCAACCGGGATGCGCTCAATCGCGTCGGGCTGCAGGCGCTGCTGCTGTCGTTTATTCCTGGCGTTCTGGAGGGGGCAACCATTGCGCTCGTCGGGCCGCACCTGCTTCCGCTGACGCATCTCGAATCGGCGATGCTCGGTTTTATTGTGGCGGCGGTTTCGCCCGCCGTGGTGATTCCGATGATGATCAGTTTTATGGAGCGTAAAATGGGGACGCGGAAGGGGATTCCGACGCTGATCCTGGCGGCGGCATCGCTCGATGATGTGGTGGCCATCGTGATTTTTTCGGTTTTTCTCGGGCTCTATACGGGCACTTCGGAACAGCTGTGGATGAAATTTGCCGGCATTCCGGTTTCGGTGATCGCCGGCATTGCGGTTGGACTGCTGACCGGTTTCCTGTTGCTGAAGCTGTTTGAAAAATTTAATCCGCGGGCAACGAAGCGCACGATGATCGTGATCGGGGTGTCGATTCTGCTGGTGCGTCTTCAGCATATGCTGGAAGCGCAGGGGCTGGCCTTTGCGGCGTTGCTGGCGGTGATGGCGACGGGCTTTATTATCCTGGAAAAACGCGAGCAGATGGCGCACGAGATTTCTTCCAAGCTTGGGAAGCTCTGGGTGTTTGCCTCGATCATGCTGTT
>JBFJYX010000050.1:0-11993 GCA_041622415.1 Pontiella sp. | reverse complement strand
GTCCATCACGAAGACGGGTCCTATGCGCTCGAAGCGGAAGCGGTTGTTGACTGAGCCCGGCCGGCCGGGCGTGATGTATGATGGTTTTCGGATTTCTGCTGTTTCTCAGCCTCTTTGCGCTGATGGATATCAGCTCAGGCCCGCCTGCGCGCAGAGCACGGAGCCGGGCGTAGCACGCCGGCCCTCTTTTTCGAGCATGCGTTTAATCGGCTCGGTGTAGAGCTCGGGCTCCAGCAGGAAGGAATCGTGGCCTTTGTCTGAAGAAACGGAAACATAGTCCACCTTCAGGCCGGCCCCGCGCAGTTCATCGCGCAGCAGCTCCTGCTCCTCGGGATAGAAACAGCAGTCGGAATCGATGCTGAAGAGCAGGTATTCCTGATGCCCGCAGTCGGCAAAGACCTCGCGGTAATCCGTGCAGCCCATATCGCGCACCAGGTTAAACCCGGTCCAGGCGGAGAGCAGCTGCAGATAGGTGTTGGCATCAAAGCGCCGCAGGAATTTGCGGCCCTGGTGCAGGATATAGGATTCCAGCGGAGTGCGGATTTTATACCACGAAAACTCGTCCTGTTCCTGCTCGCACCGGTCGGTCATGCGGGCCTCCATGTGGTGGAGCGAAACAAAAGTTTTGTGGGAAATCATGCGGGCCAGCGCCAGGCCGCGCAGGGGCGGGGGACCGTCATAGTAGTGCCCGTCGCAGAAGTTCGGATCATTTTCAATGGCGAGGATCTGCTCCAGGTTGTGCACCCGCGTCAGGGTGGTCGAGGCGAGTCCTGTGGCAACGGGAATCACGCGCTTCACCCGCTCGGGATACCGCGCGGCAAAATTCAGCGCGAGCATGCCGCCCAGCGACGAGCCGATCGCGGCGTGGAACGTTGTGATACCCAGTTCATCATAGAGGGGCAGCTGCGAATCAACGATGTCCGCCAGGGCAATCTGCGGAAAATTCCCGCCGTAGGGTTTTCCATTTTCCGGATTGATCGAGGACGGACCGGTCGAGCCGTAACATCCGCCCAGATAGTTGGCACAGATCACATAAAATTTATCGGTATCGACGGCTTTGCCGGGGCCGACAAAATCATCCCACCATCCGGTCCGGCACGAAACGTCCCAGCGGTCGCCGACACCGGGCACGGCCGGGTTGGTGCCGGCCAGGTGCTGCGACCCCGAAAGGGCGTGATACACCAGTACGGCGTTATCCTTTTCGGGATTTAAGGTGCCGAAGGTTTCGTAGGCCAGTGTGACCGGCCCGAAATCGCTGCCGTCGTGCAGCAGGAGCCGGGATTCGGCATCTTCGCCATAGGTGAAAAACTGTGTTCTGACGTCCATGGAATTCCTTTGGGCCGCCCCGTTGCCGGGGCGGCCGGTCGTGCTTTAGGAGCGGGCCAGCGCCTGATCGATGTCGGCCAGGATGTCATCGATGTTTTCGATGCCGACCGACAGGCGGATCAGGCCGGGCGTAATGCCGCCGCCGGCCTGCTGTTCCGGAGTGAGCTGGGAATGCGTGGTGCTCGCCGGATGAATCGCCAGGCTGCGCGCGTCACCGACGTTGGCGACGTGCGAGAACATGCCCAGTGCTTCAATAAACTTGCGGCCGGCTTCTTCGCCGCCTTTGATTTCAAAGACGACCATGCCGCCGGCGCCGTTCGGCAGGTATTTCGAAGCAAGCTTGTCGTCGCCGGCATATTTCACCCATTCGACGCTGTCGCTTTTCTTCAGGTGCTCGGCCACCGCGCGGCCGTTTTCGGAATGACGTTCCATGCGCAGCGCCAGCGTTTCAATACCCTGAAGGGCCATCCACGCGTTGTCCGGGGCAATGCAGGCCCCGAGGTTGCGCAGCGGAATGAGGCGCATGCGCAGAATGTAGGCCAGCGGGGCAAGGTCGCCGAGATCGTTGGCGAAGCTGACGTTCCAGTAGCTCGGCTCCGGATCGGACAGCAGCGGGTGCTTGCCGGTGGTCCAGTCAAATTTGCCGGAGTCCACGACGATACCGCCGATGCCGGTTCCGTGGCCGCCCATCCATTTGGTCAGCGAGTGGACCACAATGTCGGCGCCGTGTTCCAGCGGGCGGAGCAGGGCGGGAGTGGTGAAGGTGGAATCCACAATCAGCGGAAGGCCGTGGGCGTGGGCCACATCGGCAATGGCCTGCAGGTCGACCAGCTCCAGCGCCGGGTTGCCGATCGTTTCGCAGAAGACCGCTTTGGTTTTTTCGTTAATCGCCGCCTCAAAGTTTTTCGGATCGGACGGATCCACAAAGTTTACCTTGATGCCCATGCCCGGCAGAATGTCGTTAAACTGCGTGTAGGTGCCGCCGTAGAGATTGTTGGCCGACACGATTTCATCACCGGATTTGGCCAGGTTGATAATGCTGTAGAAGATGGCGCTCGTTCCGGACGCCAGCGCCAGGGCTGCGGCTCCGCCTTCGAGTGCGGCTACGCGCTGTTCCAGCACATCGGAGGTGGGGTTCATCAGGCGGGTGTAGATGTTGCCCAGCTCTTTGAGGGTGAACAGGTTGGCCGCGTGTTCGGTGCTGTCGAAACGATAGGATGCGGTCCGGTACAGCGGGACCGCCTGGGATTTGGTACTTCCTTCAACGGTTTCGTATCCGGCGTGCAGGCATTGGGTTTCCAGTTTACTCATCAGTCTCTCCTGTGGGTTAATAGTCCGCAGCGTGAGAAATACTTTGAGGAAAGACACCGACTTTTTTCCAATGACTGGAACACATCGTTGCTTTGCGCTGCAAAGCCTGGCCTTGGCACCTTAGTGGTTCTCAGGTTGCCGGGCGATCACTGGGCCAGTTCCCTCACGCCGCTCTAAATGCAATTTATATATGACAAATACGGTATTATTTATTCCGTATAAGCGTCAAGCGGGTTTCCGCTATTTTGTGGTGCTTTTGGCTTCTTTGATGGCGGCGCGCAGCAGTTTCAGCTCAGCGGGCTTGGCCCGGCGCCATTCGCCGGTTTTCAGGTCATCGAGTCGAATCGGACCGATGGCGATGCGCTGGAGCCGGAACACTTTCTTTTCAAAATGCTCCATCAGCCGGCGGATATGCCGGTTCCGTCCTTCGCCGAGGGTAATGGTGTATTCAACACCCTGCTTGGTATGCCGGCCCTCATCGATATCGAGCACCCGCAGCGTTTCACCCTTGCTCGGAATACCGCGCATCATTTTGGGGCGCTGATGATGGCCCAGCGGGGTATCGATCCAAACCTTGTACACTTTCGGCACGTGATACCGCGGATGCATCAGCGAGTGGGCGAGATCGCCGTCGTTGGTGACCACAATCAGCCCTTCGCTCATAAAGTCGAGGCGGCCCACCGTGTAGATGCGTTCGGGCAGATCCTCAAGCAGGTCGAGCACGGTGGTGCGTCCCTGCGGATCATCCGAGGTGCAGATCACTTTCGGCGGCTTATTGAGCAGCAGGGTGACGGTGGCTTCTTTCGCCACCCGCTTGCCGTTGCACTCAATTTTCTGCTGCCCGGGCACCACCTTGGTTCCCAGCTCCGTAACGATGTCGCCGTTGATTTTAACCCGGCCGGCCGCAATCAGCTTTTCGCAGAAGCGGCGCGAGCCCAGGCCGCAGTCAGCCAGGTATTTCTGAAGTCGTATGGATTCGGTTTCGGGCATGGTTCAATAAAAAAGCACTCCGGACAAAACGCCTGGAGTGCTTTGCAAATCCGTAAATGATGTTTTAGGCATCCGGCTTGGTTTTCGGCAGACCGTGTGCGCGGTCGCCTTCCTGCCAACGGCCTTCGGATTTCAGTTTCTCAACGCGCTCGAAGCGCTTAAGAACGTTACGTTTCGTGCGGATTTTAGCCGCGCCTTTCAAACTGCTGTGCATGGACATGATAGACTCTCCGTCGTTATTTTTTCAAAAAATGATCGCGGAACATACCCCCTCAGACGCGGGTTGTCAAAGACTAACCTGCTGTTTTTCAGGGCTATTCCTTACGTTCCAAAGACTGGAAAATATATAAATCGGGGCTCCCGGGGAGGGAGCCCCTGTGTGGTCAGCCCTTATGATGGTAACAAGGGAAGTCTATTTCTTTTCCTGCAGCGTCAGCTTTTTGCCGGAGCTCAGCCATTCCGTAAGGATCACTTTGCAGTACTTGCTGGTGGAAAGGTGCATGGAATCTGCGCGCTTCTCGAGCTCGTCCGCCATCTGTTTGGACATGTTGATTCCGATTGTCTTTGTGTTTTTTCCGATAGGATTGGTTGCCATGTTTTACCTCGTCGTGTATTTAAGAGTTTGGGTTTGTAGTAAAAAGCGGACGGCACGTCTAGTAAAAAGTACTAGTAAAATCAACTGGAGCCGTTTTTCTTAGGTTTTTCATCATTTCTTAGTGATCTTTTTCTTTACGACCACGCACAAAAGCCCGTGTTCAATTTTATGTGCGCGGATCTTGCCAAGACCCTGAGGCCTGTCTATCTTCCGCGCATGTCCGAATCAGACCATAACAGTACGAAAGGCCGCGTCGCCGTCGGCATGAGCGGCGGAACCGACAGCTCGGCCGCCGCGGCCATGCTGGTGGATGAAGGGTACGAAGTCATCGGCCTGACGGCCCATATGTGGAAAGACGGCTCCCGCTGCTGCTCGCTCGAGGATGTCGAACGCGCGCGGCGCGTCTGCTCCTATCTCGATATCCGCCACTACGTGGTCAACGCCCAGGAAATTTTCACCGATAAAATTGTCGATCCCTTTGTGGAAGCCTATGCATCGGGCCGCACGCCGTCGCCGTGCATCTACTGCAATTCGTTCGTAAAATTCGGATTTCTCGTAGATCGTGCCGTTCAGCTGAACTGCAACTATGTGGCGACGGGGCACTATGCGCGGGTCGAACAGGATGAAAACGGCGGGTATCATCTGCTGGCCGCCGCCGACCCGAACAAGGACCAGTCCTATTTCCTGCACCGCCTGGGCCAGAAACAGCTGGGTATGCTGCTGTTTCCGCTGGCCGGGATTGAAAAGCCGCAGGTCAAAGCCTATTCCGCAGAGCGCGGACTGCCTGTCGTTTCGCGCGGCGACAGCCAGGACCTCTGTTTTATCGAGGAGGGCAAGCTGGCCGAATTTGTGGAAAAGCGGGATCCTTCCGTTATTCAGAAGGGCGATATCGTGGACCACACCGGCAAGGTGGTGGGGCAGCACGACGGCCTGCATAACTTTACGGTCGGACAGCGCGGAAAGCTCGGCATTGCGCTCGGCGAACGCATGTATGTGAAACGACTCGATCAGGATAATAATATTGTCGAAATCGCGCCGCGTCCCGGCGTGATGAAAGCCGACTGCCTGCTCGACGACATTCACTGGATCGCCGGCCGGCCCCCGATCGGCGAGCTGGTCTGTGAAGTGCGGCCGCGCTACCGCAGTAACGGCGCCTTGGCGACCGTTACGGTTTCCAATGATTGGAAAAAAGGGCGCGTCGTTTTTGATGAGCCGCAGTTTGCGCTGACGCCCGGGCAGGCGGCGGTCTTCTATAAAGACGGCGAAGTGCTCGGCGGAGGCTGGATCGACGAAGTGCCCTGATTAGTCAGGCCACCAGCCCAGCAGCATCACGGCGGTCCACGCCGCGGTCCGGAACCAGTTGGTCCGGATCAGCCGGGCGATTACCGCTTCATCGCGCCCGGTCTCGTGCAGTTTTTTGTGGCAGGGCACCGACAGCGAAAACGTCACGCCCCAGGCCGCCAGCAGGCAGGCCAGTTCCAGCAACGCCACCGTTCCCGGGTTCCTGGCCAACAGCAGCACCGTGGTTGTGCCCTGGGCCATCATCAGCGGCATCACAAAGAGCGAGATATTCCGGGTATACCGCGCATGCCATTGCACGAAGATATCCCGCTCAACGACGTGGAACGCCGGATAGATCACGAGCTGTACCAGCCAGATCAGGGTGAACATGGCGATATCGGACACCGAACGGATAAGCAGAATCAGGTCAACCATGCGCGGAGCCTAACAAACGCGCGGGGTTTCGACTAGCGTTTGTGGGTCTCGATCCGGACCGCGCACTGCTTATAGTTGGGCTCGCCGGATTTGGGATCAAAGGCGGGCATTGTCAACTGATTGATGCACTGTTCGGCAAAATGAAACGGCACAAAAACCGAATCGGGATGAATGGTCTCGGCAATGCGTACCAGCAGGTTATCCACCCGCCCGCGCCGCGAGACCAGCGAGACGCGGTCTTCCGGAGTAATGCCGTAGTATTTCGCCGTGACGGGATTGATTTCGCACCACGCTTCCGGCGCGAGTTTGTTGAGCAGGTCGACGTTCCGGGTTTTGGTGCCGGTGTGCCACTGTTCCACCGTACGGCCCGTGTTCAGGTTCAGGCGGTATATTTCGTCGGGCGCTTCCGGCAGCTCCTCCGGGGAGGTGAACAGCAGCTTGGCTTTGCCGTCCTCAAACTGAAAGACGCCTTCGCTGTAGAGGGAATCGCATCCGTCGGGATGTTCTTCATTGCACGGCCACTGCAGGCCGCCCTGATCGAGCATCTTTTCGATGCTCATGCCGGAGTAATCGCACAGCCGGCCCTTTGAAACCTTTTTGATCTCCTCAAATGCATCTTCGGACCGGGTCCAGCCCGGGAAGATCTGGTCTTTCTTGCCGACCTTTTCGGCGAGATCCATGAAAATTTGAAAATCCGTCCGCGCTTCGCCCGGCGGAGGCACAACCGCATTGGCGCGCGAGGCACGGCGTTCCGAGTTTGTATACATGCCATCCTTTTCCCCCCAGATTGCCGCCGGCAGCACGAGGTCGGCCAGTTCCGTGGTGGGGGTCGGATGGAAGCCGTCCTGCACGACGAGCAGCTCCAGTTTATCCAGGGCTTTTTTCAGGCGGGCCTGATCCGGAAAGCTGACGAGCGGATTGGTGCAGATGACCCACAGCGCCTTGATCCGCCCTTCGAGAATGCCGTCGATGATCTGCGGATAGTTGTCGCCGCGCGCCGAAGGAATCAGCTCTTCATCGATGTTCCAGAGTTCGGAAAGTTCGGCGCGGTCGGCGGCCTTTTCGAATTTCCGGTAGCCGGGCAGGGAGGAGGAAAAGCTGAATTCGCGCGAGCCCATGGCATTGCACTGGCCGGTAATACTCATCGGCGCCGCGCCGGTGCGGCCGATGTTTCCGGTGATCAGCGCGAGCGTGTTGATCATACTGACCGTATCGGAACCCTGCGTGCTGTGGTTGATCCCCATGGTCCAGCCGAAGAATACATTTTTGCCGGTGGAGATGGCTTCGTAGGTTTCGAGGATTTTATCCTCCGGTATGCCGGTGCGCTCTACGGTGGTGGCCAGGTCAAATGCTTCGACATGTTTGCAGAGCTCTTCGTATCCCACGGTGTGGTTTTTAACATATTCCTCGTCCACGCGGCCGTTTTTAATGATCAGGTGGATCAGGCC
The DNA here is from genome assembly GCA_041622415.1 of Pontiella sp. Classification (GTDB taxonomy): domain Bacteria; phylum Verrucomicrobiota; class Kiritimatiellia; order Kiritimatiellales; family Pontiellaceae; genus Pontiella. The sequence goes on along the minus strand of JBFJYX010000050.1, from coordinate 4,607 downwards.
GTTGATCAGGTCCAAATCGCGGCGCGGCTTGAGCGGCAGATAGAGGTCCGCCAGCATCGCGGTTTTGGTTTTACGCGGATCGCAGACAATCAGTTTAAAATTTTTATTCTGCCGAATGTGGTGCCAGAGGATAGGGTGGTTGTCGGCAATGTTGGCTCCGGTGAGGAAAATGACATCGGCCGTGGCGAGGCCTTTATAGGAACCGGGCGGGCCGTCGGAACCGAAGCTCTGCTTATAGCCGACGACGGCGGAAGACATGCACAGGGTGGTGTTGCCGTCATAGTTGGTGGTGCCGAAGCCAAGCTGCACCAGTTTGCCGAGGGCATAGAATTCTTCGGTCAGCAGCTGGCCGGTGGAGAGCACCCCCAGGCTGCCTTTGCCGTATTTTTCCTGCACCCTGGCGATGGTGCTGACCATATGGTCATACGCTTCGTCCCACGAAACCTGTTGCAGCGAACCGTCCGCCTGTTTCATCAGCGGATGTTTCGCGCGGTCGGGGCTGGTCAGCGGATGGTGCTCGCTGAGGCCTTTGGGACAGAGGTTGCCGCGGTTGACCGGATGATCCTCGTCGCCGCGGACCGAAACAATCTTATCGTCTTTCACGCCGAGCAGCATGCCGCAGCCGACGCTGCAGTAGCCGCAGACGGATTTGACCCAGCGGTCGGGAATTTTGGCTTTGGAAATGTAGCCGTGCTCGGGATCCTTGCCGTAGGCGTACTCCTCTTCTTTGATGTCGAAGCCGAGAATATGTTTGAGATTTTTGATCATGGGTGGGCCGTTTCAGTTGCAGCGATCATGTAGTTGCCCGGAATGTTGCGCGGGACTACGGAGACAAAAAAGATATAGCGGTTGATGAAGCTCACGGCGGTGAACAGCAGCAGCGTGAACAGGGCCAGGACGGTGCTGTGGAAGCCGGCCATGAAAGCGGGTAGCATCAGCAGGCCGATCACCCCGATGGAGTTGCGGATCAGCCGCAGACGGAAAAAGTTTTTCAGCCGCAGCCCGGCACTGGCCTTGAGCTCAAAGACATCCGACTCGCTCCACTTCCTGATGATGTAGGCATTCTTCGTATGCTTGAAAATAAAGGCCAGGGCCGTAAAGGCGGCCGATACTTTAATGGCACCCGCGAGAAACGGAACCGGCTCGCCGATAATCAGCTGCGCGGCGGAGGCTGCCAGGATAAACGAGGCCGGGCCGAGGATCGCCGCCACGTCGAAAAAGTCGATGGTGGTTTTAATGCTGTCCCATGCCGGGCGGGCGGGCACGCGGTAGAGCATGGAGCTGCAGTAGATGCCGGCAATCCCGCAGACGACCGTGCCCGCGCCGAGCAGCAACCGCACGGCTGAACCGCCGAGCTGCGCCGGTTCCAGCCATTGGAAGGCTTCCGTGACGAAGAGGAACACGGTGTAGACCATCGCCGCACCGGCAAAGGCGGAGAGCCCGAGCACCTCGCGGGAGAGCCACGAGGTTTTCCAGTTCTTCAGCGCGCGTCCGGCATAAACCGGCCGGCCCAGATGCAGGGTCGAAGCGCCGAGCGATGCCCCGACAATTGCAAAGAGCGTCGGTGCCAGCCACCCGAGCAGCGTGCCCGTTTCCGAGGCCTGGAAAAACAGCGTGCGGATCAGGTCGACGAGGAAAATCGTGGTAAAGCCGCCGAAGCCGAGCTGGGTCAGGACCGTCATCACAATCAGCGGCGTGTGCGGGTGCTCCGGTTTCACGAACGGCTGATCGACCTTGGTGAATTTTTCAATGTCCATGCCTTTCGGCAGGGTTATTTTGGTGGAGGGAATCGTGATGTTCGGATTCGGCATATCCGGACCGACGCCGTTTTCCATGTGCTCGGCATAAATCTGGGCCAGGGGAACGGTTTCAATTTCGATGGCCCCGGCGGGGCAGGCCTGGACGCAGGCCGGATCCTGTCCGTCGGCCAGCCGATTGTGGCACATGTCGCACTTCGTGACGATGCGGCGGTCGGGCTGAAGTTTCGGCACGCTGTACGGGCAGTTCCAGGTGCAGTAGCCGCAGCCGATGCAGACATCGTCCAGATGAACCACGATGCCCTTGTCGTTGATTTCGTAGGCATCGACCGGGCAACCCTTGGCGCAGGCCGCATCGAGGCAGTGGTTGCAGCCGCTGGAAAGAAAATAGCTCTGGGTGTCGGGAAAGGTGCCGCTCTGCACTTCGCCGACCCGCCGCCACTGGGTGTGGGCCGGCAGGTTGTTCTGTTCCGCGCAGGCCACTTCGCAGGCATGGCAGCCGACGCACAGATCCATGTGAAAATGAAAGCGCGTCTGCATCTCGCGGTTGTCGGTTCGGAATCCGGGCAGATCGGGCTGATCCACCGGCGCGAATTTTGCAGGAATGGTCGGCTGCTCAAGCGTCGCGGTTCCGCTATCGGAACAGCCTCCGCCGCCACAGCATGCATCTTTACTGTCGGGAGAATTCATTAAATGGGTGCTCGGTTTGGGTAAATGGGTATAGGGATACCTTTTAGCACGGTCTGTACCAAACAAATGACTATGGGGCACACGTTATACATCATTCGGTTAAAGTGTTGCCGTGCAGGGATAAGGAATGTTCCGTATCGCGGCATATATCGGCGGGCCTGTTTCTGTTGCGGGCATCGAAAACTCAAAAGGCACAATTTTGTGCGACAGAAGACGAATATGATACAATAGTGGTCTGATATAGGCGGCGGGATTAGAGCCGGTAACGGTTAAATTCCTCGATGGCATAGCGGTCGGTGCATCCGGCCACATAATCACAGACGGTGCGCCACAGGCCCTCTTCGTGCAGGCGTTCCCTGGCTTTGCGGCCCAGCGTTTCCGGGTGCTCGATATAGTGCAGGAACAGCTTCCGCATCATGGATACCGACTCCTGCGTCGCGCCGGCCACGCCCTGATGGTAGTAGAGGTTTTCAAACATGAACTGGTGAAATTCGTCGAGCATCTCCTGCATCTCACGGCTGAACGTCACAATCCGCTCCGGGGCGCTCATGACGTCGTGAACCGACTGCGGGTTATGCGTTTCCAATGCCTGGAAGGCATGTTCGGTGACGTCGAAAACCTGCAGCTCAAGCATGGTGCGAATGGTGGCGCGCAGAAACTGAAATTCGGAAAGGTTGGGGTAGCGCTGCTGTGTGATGGACGCAGCCTTGTTCCAGAATTCCGTCTGCTCCAGCTTTTGCCGGGTCATGATGCCGGCTTCAAGACCGTCATCGACATCGGACCCGGGATAGGTCATGTCGTCGGCGATGTCGGCAATCTGCGCTTCCAATGATTGGAAAGGTCCGATGGGATAGCCGTCGAGCTCGGCCCCCTCGTTATGGGCCTCGTGCTTCAGCAGCCCGGCGCGCACCTCCCAGGTGAGGTTCAGCCCCTTGAAATCCGGGTAGGGCGATTCGATACACTCAATATTCCGCAGGCTCTGGAGGTTGTGGTCAAACCCGCCGTGCGCTTTCATCAGCTCATCGAGCACCTTTTCGCCTTCATGCCCGAAGGGGCTGTGCCCCAGGTCGTGGGCCAGGCAGATGCATTCCGTCAGGTCCTCGTTCACTTTCAGGATGCGGGCGAGGGTGCGGCCGGTGGCCGACATTTCCATCGTATGGGTCAGCCGCGTGCGGTAATGGTCCGCCGTGCCGTTCACAAAAACCTGCGTCTTATATTCCAGCCTCCGAAAACAGCGGCTGTGGAAAATACGGTCGCGGTCCCGCGCAAAACAGGAGCGCAGCGGATGCGATTTTTCCGGATGTTTGCGGCCCCGGCTTTCGGAACTCTTTGACGCATAGGCGGCTAGATGTGCGTCCTCCGTACTCTCCCAATCTTTTCTCGCGTGATTCATAGCGCCGGACTATAAAGAAGCGCATTGAACAGTTCAAACCGGAGATGCTGCATGTACGAAAAAACCATTGCCCGAGAAACAGTCTATGAAGGCATTATCCTCAATGTCGAGGTGCTCGACGTGGAGCTTGAAAACGGCCGGCGCTCCAAACGGGAGATTGTGCAGCACGGGGTTGCGGTGGCTGTCATACCGCGGCGCCCCGACGGCCGGTTTGTCTTTATCCGGCAGTTCCGCAAGCCGATGGAACGGATCTGTTTCGAGGTGGTCGCCGGCAACTGCGACCCCGGCGAAGATGAAGCGGTTTCCGCCGGGCGCGAGCTGCAGGAGGAAACCGGATACGCCGCGACGTCGCTGGAACTGCTCGGCCCGGTTTTTCCCAGCGTCGGCTACTGCACCGAACGCATCGACGTCTACTTTGCCGACGTGGCCGCCGAGCCCGGCGCAGTTTCCTTCGACGACGACGAACGCATCGAAACCGTCATCCTCACCGAAGAGGAGATGGACGAAAAAATCCGCGCGAACGAAATCGCCGACGCCAAAACCCTCGCCGCCTGGATGCTCTACAAAGCGAAGAAAACGCAGGCCGCGCAGGGGTGAGGTCAGGTTTGGGGCTGACCGGGGGTGGAGCGGTTGCGCCGCTCGGACAGCTCGCGCTCGATCTGTTTCATTTTCCGGTCGTTCAGCGGATACAGCAGCATGACCAGGCCCGCGGTAAATGCAAACACACCGGGAATCCAGCTCATCAGTGCCCGAATGCCGTCCAGGGC
>JBFJYX010000049.1:0-12022 GCA_041622415.1 Pontiella sp. | reverse complement strand
GGCGGGCCTGAGCTGATACCCATCAGCGCAAAGAGGCTGAGAAACAGAAGAAATCCGAAAACCATCATACATCACCGCCCGGCCGGCCGGGCTCAGTCAACAACCGCTTCGGCTTCGAGCGCATAGGACCCGTCTTCGTGATGGACCTCTTTACCGTTCAGCGGCGGATTAAACACACAGGCCATCTGCATTTCTTCAAAGGCGCGCAGCATGTGGTCATCATTTTTATCGAGGATATAAATGGTGCCCGGCTCAATGGGATATTTCACGCCGTCGCTGAGCGTCTCCACTTCGCCGCAACCCGAGATGCAGTAGACCGACTCGAGGTGCTTTTTATAATGCAGGTGGAAATCGGCGCCTTTATAGATGGTGGTAATGTGAAAGGAAAAGCCCATGCCGTCATCCTTGAGCAGCAGCCGGGTGCTTTCCCAGTTTCCATCCGGCGAAACAATGCGTCGTGCGGAGGCTTCGGCCTCCTGAAGGTTGCGTACAATCATTTTACAGCTTCCGGGGTTTGGGATTTTTCTACAACGACATCATCGAAGTAATCGGTTTCTTCGGGAATCCCGTCGACGCGGCGGCAAACCAGCCGCACGGCGTCTTCAAGAATATCAATGCCCCGCTTCAGGTTTTCATCGGAAATAATCAGCGGGCAGAGCAGTTTGATCACCTGGTCATCCGCGCCGCTGGTTTCGATAATCAGGCCCTGCCGGAAAGCGGCATGGGTGATCTGGCCGGCAATATCGCCGTTGACGCAGTTGATGCCCTGGAACATACCGCGGCCCCGCGTGGTAAAGTTTCCTTCGCCGTATTCATCTACAATTTTGCACAGCCGCTCTTCGATATAGCGCCCTTTGCGCTGGACCTCTTTTTCAAAGGAGTCATCGCTCCAGAATTCATCAATGGCGGCTTTAGCCGTAACGAACGCCATATTATTTCCGCGGAACGTCCCGTTATGTTCCCCCGGTTTCCAATTGTCATATTCCGGTTTGATCAGCACCACGGCGAACGGCAGGCCGTAACCGCTGAGGGATTTGGACAGGGTTACGATATCGGGTTTAATGCCGGCCTCTTCAAAGCTGAAAAAGTTTCCGGAGCGGCCGTTGCCGGCCTGGATATCGTCGACGATCAGCAGCATTCCGTGTTTTTTGCATACCGCCTCGAGGCTGCGCAGCCATTCCGCGCTGCAGGCATTGATACCGCCTTCGCCCTGAATACATTCAACAATCGCCGCCGCGGGTTTATCGATCCCGCTGCTGGAGTCCGAAAGCATTTTATCCATGTACTCGATGGTATCGAGATCGTCGCCCATATACCCGTCGTACGGCATTCGGCTGCTGCCGGCCAGCGTAAGCCCGGCGGCCCCGCGGTGATGCGAGTTACCGGTGCAGGCCAGCGAGCCCATGCTTACGCCGTGAAATCCGTTGGTGAACGAAATGATATTGCTGCGCCCGGTATAACTGCGCGCGGCCTTCAGCGCGGCTTCCACCGAATTGGTGCCCGTCGGGCCGGTAAACATGACCATATAATCCAGATCGCGCGGCTTGAAAATTTTCTCCTGGAACGTTTCCAGAAACTCACGCTTGGCTTCCGTGTGCAGGTCAAGACTGTGGGAAATGCCGTCGTTGGCGATATAGTCCAGCAGCCGTTTTTTGAACACCGGATGGTTGTGACCGTAGTTCAGCGAACCGGCGCCGGACAGGAAATCGAGATATTCATTTCCGTCCGTGTCATAAACATATTCGCCCTGGGCGCGCTCAAAGATACGGGGGAAATTTCGCGCATAGCTCTGAACTTCTGATTCAATTTCATCGAAGATTTTCATCTAGTATTCCTCGCTTTGTTTTTTTGTTATCGGTCCGATGTGCCACAGCTCTTCGGAGTCGTGGTCGCCATCAAAATGCTTATCCCGGTCAAATCCAATGGATACGATTAACGGGGCATCCAGCGAATCGGCAAATTTGCGGAACACCGCCCGGGAAGCCTGGTTCGTGTCGGTGATGGTGGTTTCCAATGCCTGGACGTTGCTGCACGCCGGCCGTCTCAGCAGCTCCTGCAGCATACGTCCTGCCAGCCCCTGGCCGCGGGCGGATTCCGCCACCGCGACCTGCCAGACAAACAGCGTATCGGACCGGCCGGGAATCAGGTAGCCGCTGATAAAGCCGACCATTTCGCCCTGCTGTTTGGCACAGATGGCGGTGTCGTTAAAATGAGTGCACTGCAGCAGATTGCAGTAGATAGAGTTGGGATCCAGCGGCGGACACGCCGCCACCAGCCGGTGCAGTGCCGCGCCGTCGGTCGAAACCGGCGGATAAAATCGTATATCGGTTGTTGTTTGCAATGGAATGCTCCCGGGGGTTGGGTCCTTGATTGACTGGCGGACCGGCAGGCAGTTGCGGGTCTGTGCCGCGCACCGTAAGACGAGCCTGAAATGGGGGTATAAATTACATCTCTTAACGGGGTCGATTTTTCGTTTTTCGTCTCAAAATCCCGTTCAACCTATGGAAGCTTACGCTTGCATGCAAACTATTTCGTGGTAGAAATATTTCTCCACGTAATATTCTAACACAAAGGAAATAAAATGACGGAACCTGTGGAAAACGCGGCGGAACAGCAGCGCCGGAATCAGTTTTTTGAAACGTATGGACTGCGGGTGCTCAAATCGCTGCGGCGGATCATCCGGGCGGTGGACATCCATTCAAAAAAATTGAGTCATGACTATCAGATCACCGCCCCGCAAATGATCTGCCTCTACAGTCTTCAGAAAAACGGGAGCATGACCCAGTCGCAACTGGCGAAGGATGTGGACCTGGGCATGAGTACGGTCAACGGTATCATTGACCGGCTGGAAGCCAAAAAGTGGATTGTCCGCAAGCGGGATGACCACGACCGGCGCAAAGTGTTTCTGGAGATTACCGACAGCGGAAAGCTGCAGGCCTACGAGGCCCCGGCGTTGCTGCAGGACAAACTTTCGGAAGCGCTCCAGGCCCTGCCGGAGCTCGAACAGGCGGCCATTGCGCTGTCGCTCGAACGCATCGTGGAATTGATGGGCGTGAGCCATCTGGACGCTTCGGGCAACCTGATTGCCACCGACAAAATTCCGGAAGCCCTGCCCGAAGAAAACCAGGATGGATAACGCGGCGGAATCGGCCGTGCCCGGCATCTGACCCGCGCGGGGATTGAAAATGATGATCTGCGTATTCGACGATACGCGACCTGCAGGGTACTCTTCACCCGTTCCATTGATGCGTCGAAAACAAGATTTCACCGAACGGGAAAAAGGACCATGAAACAGAAGACCCTGGAAGGAAAAACCCTTTCCCCCGGGCTGGCGATCGGCACGGCTTTCATTTACCGGGATGTACTCAAGACACCCGATGAATTTTATGACATCGACGAGGATCAGGTGGATCAGGAAATCCGCCGGTTCGACGGTGCCGTTGAACACGTTGCCGGACTGTTGACTGAGCTGGCGGCTTCGGTTGAAAAGGAGATGAATGATTCCATGTCGGGCGTTTTTGATGCCCACAGCATCATCCTGCAGGACGCGTCCCTGGGCAACGAAGTGCGGGAGAAAATCCGGAACGAGCTGGTCAGCGCCGCCTCTGCGGTACGCGCCGTCTTCCGCCGCTGGGAACGCCGCTTCAAGGCGATGGATGCCGAAGTCTCCCGGCAGAAGGCGGATGACATGCGGGATCTGTCGCGAAGACTGATCCATTCCCTGGCCGGCATTCGCTCCCATGCCCTGGAGAAGCTGCCGGCCGGCAGCGTACTCGTGGCCAACCGGCTGCTGCCCTCCGACACCATTGTGCTGGGCCGGAAAAAAGCGGCGGGAGCCATTCTGGAAAAGGGCGGCACGGGATCCCACGCCGCGCTGTTTGCCCGGGAAATCGGACTGCCCTGCGTGGCCGGACTGGACGGTCTAGTAAATAAGGTTGCCGGCGACGGCACGGTTTTGGTGGATGCGGACCGCGGCGTTGTGGTCCTCGATCCCGATGAATCCACGCGGTCCGCATATGAAAAGAAGCGGTCCGCACATACACAGGCCTTCAGCCGGGCAAAAAAAGATGCCGCAAAATCGGCCGTGACGCAGGACGGAACCCGCATCGCCGTGCTGGCCAATGTGGGATGCCCCGAAGACACGGCCAACGCCGTCGACAACGGAGCGGAGGGGGTCGGGCTCTACCGGACCGAACGTTTATATCTCGATAAAAGCAGGCCGCCCGATTGCGAGGCCCTGCTGGAGGAACTGCGCGCCACCCTCCTGCCGGCGGCTGAACTGCCGGTCTATGTCCGGCTGCTCGATGCCGGTGCGGACAAGCCGCTGCCCTTTATGGACACTTCCCGCGAGGCCAATCCGGCATTGGGCAAACGGGGCATCCGCTATCTGTTCGATGCGCCGGAGCTGTTGAGCACCCAGTTGAAAGCCTTACTCCGGCTTTCCACGGAATTCAACCTGCACATTATCGTCCCGATGGTGACGCTGCCGTCGGAAATGGAGCGCGTGCGATCGCTCCTGGCCGAAGAAGCAGAACAGCTTAATATAACAACGCTGCCGAAACTCGGGGCCATGATTGAAACCCCCGCCGCGGCTCTCGGGGCGGAAGCGATGTCCGGGCCGGCCGATTTCTTCAGCCTGGGCACCAACGACCTGACCCAGTATGTCTTTGCGACCGATCGGGAAAACCCGTCGGTGGATCACTATTTCAAGGACGCCCATCCCGCCATCTTCCGGCTGATCCGCATGGTGCGCCAGGATCTGCCGGACATGGATATCTCCGTATGCGGAGAACTGGCCGGCTATCCCGAGCACGTGGAAAAAATCCTGCGTTGCGGCATTCGCACACTGAGTACCGCGCCGGCGCTGATTCCGCGGATAAAAGAAACCATTCGCAATATTCGACTTTAACCCGAACGCCCGCCGGTTTACCGTGTCGCTCTTTCCGAATAATGCACGATCCGGAAACGCACAAAAGAAACAACAGAGGAATATCATGATCACCGTTCTTTCCCCCTCGAAAAGCATGGATATGGAACCGGCAAAGGTAAAGACGTTCTCCGAGCCGCTCTTTCTGGATCGATCGCAGAAACTGGTTTCCAAAGCCCGGAAATTTTCCGCCGCGGAGCTGATGGACTTCATGGACATCAGCGAAAAACTGGCCGAGCTGAACCACCGGCGTTTCAAGGATTGGAAACCGCCGTTCTCCCTCGACAATGCCAAGCAGGCGGTGCTGGCTTTTACCGGCGATGTCTATGACGGCCTCGATGCGCCGTCCCTGAAAAAAACCGAGCTGAACTACGCGCAGAACCATCTGCGTATTCTGTCGGGTCTCTACGGCCTGCTGAAACCGCTCGACCTGATTCAGCCCTACCGCCTCGAAATGGGCCGCCCGCTGGAAACGCGCGGCGCAAAAAACCTCTATGAATTCTGGAAGGCCGCCGTCACGGAAGAGCTGAACCGGACCCCGGGCGACGTGCTGGTAAACCTCGCGTCGAATGAATATTTCAAGGCTATCGACAAAAAAGCACTGGATAAGGACATCATCAGTCCCGTCTTTAAAGACGAAAAAAACGGCACCTACAAAATCATCAGCTTCTACGCCAAAAAGGCGCGCGGCGCCATGGCCCGCTTCCTCATCGAAAACCGCGCCAAGTGTGCGGCGGACCTCCTGGAATTTAAAGAGGACGGCTATTTCTACAACGCCGCCCTCTCCAAGCCGGGCGCGCCGGTTTTCACGCGCCCGGAAGCCTGACCTTTTTGCTACAGCTCGCGCAGGCGGTAGAACACCGCCGCCTCCGAGGCCGGGATGATGACCGGATTGGTGGGTCCGCTTGCGGAATCCACCCAGTTGCTCTGCAGGTTCCCGGTTTCCTGCAACACCCAGCCGGGGTCAGGCGGAAGCCAGTAAACGACCACCTCCACCGCGTTGGTGCTGATAATGCCCAGCCAGGGGGCTCCCCCGACCTGCACCGCCGTTGGCACCCAGAAACCGCCGCGAACGGCATAGCTGCCGCCGGTCATGGTGTCGGCATCCGGTTGCCCGATGGTGCCCCGCAACGTATAGCTTCCGGCGCTCGAATGCCCGCCCCCGGCGTCGAGGGTTGACCAGTCGATGGAATACTGCGCCCAGGCGGCCAGGGCGACGGCCGACGCAGCAACCGCTAACATTTTGATTTTCATATCCATCCTCCTCAGTTGGTCAGCGGACTGCCGAGTTTGATACGGGTTTCGGTGCCGCTTCTGGCATGGAAGCCGGGCTGCAGGACCACTTTGTCTCCGGATATCAGGCGAACGCGCGAGCCGGCATTGGCCGTGAAGCTGCCAACAGTTAGTGTATCCGTCACGATCTTGTCGGCCACCTCGTCGTTGTTCACGATGTTGCCGTTGAGCGCGACGGATACGGACGGCGTGGTCTGATGATTGATTACGGTGGCATCGCCGGCATCCAAAGCACTTTCGTTGTCCTGCGCAAAGTTGCCGCCGTCAATGGCCGTGCCCATGGCTACGGTTGGGGACACCGGCGAATTGACGGCCGGATTCGACCAGTAGTTCAGCCGGGTTGCGGAGTTACCGCCGGTGACCGCCATAATGGTGCGCCACGTCGTACTGCCCTGCCGGAAGCCGTGCCCGTAGGCGAACGGCGTCAGGGTTCCGTCGGTATCGTGCCGGCAGCCCTGACAGTGACCGAATTCGTGGATGAACGAATAGTTTCCGGTGGCACAATCGTACGACGTGCACTGAAACATATTCGCGGAATCCGTGTAGTCGAACCCGTACGCCCAGCCGCACCAGGCGGTATCCCGCCCGTCCACAATCAGGCAGCACATATCGGCGTCATACTCATTGCGCAAGGTGTGCACCTCGTCGGCAAACCCGTCACCGCTGCTTTGGAAATTATCGACATCGTTCTCGATGGCGGTGGTTTCCGTGGCCCCGGTTTCGTAGAGACAGGCCAGCTCCAGCCGGGCCGCCACCAGGCTGTTGGCATAGCCCTGGTTCGACTCCGCGATGGCCAGATCGATATGCTCCTGCATGGTCCGGTTGAAGTCGGTCATGGTTTTGGCCTGACTGCTGGAGGTGTAGGCCACCAGCACGCGGATGCGGTTCGCGGCCGGGGTATCGCCCAGCTCACCATCGCCCCGCGGATCGGCAGCCGGCATGATATCGCCCTCGTCCGCCGGCGGTGGATTTCCGGCGGGCCTGGGCGGCCTTTCGCCCTCGTTGCCGCAGGCTGGAAACGCGGATGGGTCGAGTTCAACAATGGCGACGTTGCCGTCGGCCAAGGGATAGAGCTCAAACACCCCGTCAATGGATGCAATTTTTCCGCTGATGCGGTCTCCATTGATAATGAGGGCCACGGAACCTTTGCCGTTCCGCAGGTTGCCCAGCCACGTTTTGTTGCGCGCACCGGTAAAGCCGATATCGGCCCGGTCAGCAACCACCGGGGTATCGCCGAACGGATTCAGTGTCAGGGCATTGCCGCTCAGCGCATCGTGGTTGAGCGCCGCTGTGCGGAAGCGTTTGGTGGTCGGACGCAGCAGCGCCCGGTTGGAGAATGCCTGCGCCGCCGGTGATACCGCAGCATCGCCCAGCTCCATAAAGAGCGGCGGCGCCGGGTCAGCCGCCCGGCTTTGCAACAGCAGCACGGCCGTGAACAGACCGATGAGAATGGTTATTTTCATTGGATACCTCCCTACTCCGCCAGGCGGCTTTCAAGTTCGGCTATGCGCTTTTCCTGCGCAATCGTGTAGAGCGTGAGCTCCTCGATTTTTTCCATCATGCGTTTCTGCATCTGACCGATGGACAGGCCCTCCTCCGCCACAAGTTCTGCAGAAGGGATGCCCGGCAGGCGTTTATTGGCTTTGATGTGCTCTTCGACCTCATCGAGCGGGCGCAGGTTATAGTCCTCCTCGAAAACATAGTCCGGCCAGCTGCCCGAATCCTGCACCAGCACCTCTTCGCACGCAATTTGACCATCCACCGACAGTTCGTAGCCTGCGGCACGCGTCCGGGTATTGATCGTCACAAAATCGCCGCCGATGTCGACTTCCATGGCGACCGAAGCGGCGTTAGTTGAGCTCGAGCTGAATACGAAGGAGTCCGTGCTGTCGTCATAGAACATTCCCCAGTTCGGATAGGTCGGTGAATGAGCCGCCACGGCCCGGGGTGCATTTGTAGTGCCCGACTGATGGATATACAGCATCGGATCGGTGCTGTTCGGGAAGCCGACCGTGCCATTCACTGTGAGCTCAGCATATGTGGATGCGGTACCGATACCGACCTGCCCGTTATCATTCGCCACCAGGGCGGTTGTAAAGTTAGGATACAGGATCACGGAGCCCGGCTGATCGGTTCCGATATACAGATTATCACTGTAAGCTTGGATCCAGCTTTTCCGGATCCCCCCGCCATATAGTGCAACCAGAGGATCGGAAGGGGCATGGAGTTCAAGAACAGATAAAGAGTTGCTTACCACCAACAGTCCATCGATCGAAGTATCGCCATCAACGTCAACAGGCCCCTCGAATGAACCGGCCAGGTTTTCTGCTCCATTTTCGGCTCGGGCATACAGCGCAATATTTTGCGTGCCCGCACCGTCCGCCACGAACGCGCCGCCATAGTTGAGACTGCCGGAATCCTTATTCCAGCCCGCCACGGCAACCCCGTCGCCACCCAGGTCGTGCTTGACCCCCACCACCCCGGCATTGTAAATGGAACTGACCGGTAAACTGAGCGGTGCTGCCGATGGTTCCAGGACACCGAGCAGCCCTTCGGCAAACACATTGCTTCCGCTTCCATCCACACCGCGCACCGCGCCGTGTCCCGTGGTGTAGTTCTGCACATTCAGGCCATGGCCGTCCGGATCGGTATATTGGCCCAGCGCTATATCGCCGCTGTGATAGATGGCGCCGCTTAACCCGCTGCCCACGGAGTAGGCCCAGTCGTTGTCATCCACCAACGGCGAGAGATCGACATTCAGGGTGCCCCCTGCATCGGTGATGCCCAGCGTGCTGCCCGTCAGTCCGATGCCGGTATTCAGTTCGTTGGCGGGATTGGCATCCGCATCATTGATGCCTCCTGACACATTGGCCGCTTCGATGGCCCGGACGGCATAAGGCGCCGAGGTAAACCGGGTACGCGGCGCAAGCGTCGTAAACCCGCCGCCGCCATTGGTCTGCACGCCGATCTCCAGCCAGCGGTCAGCACCGGTAAATACGCTGCCGCCGAAATCGAGTTCCACTTCAAACAGGCCGTTGGTCATGGTGTAGCCTGAAATGCCGACGGTTGCGCCGACCTGGCTCCCGCCCAGTCCCGCGTCGTACACCTTGAATTCAAGGTCGTAGGTTCCATTTGCCGGCAAACCGGTGTCATCAAGCTGACCCTGATAGGTGAATGCTGTGCCCTGCGCCCATGCGCACGCTCCCGCACCAATGGCGAGTAATGTGAACAACCGTTTGAATCCGGAACGGATCCCCTTGCAGTACTCTTTATTCATGATCTGCCTCCCTTAAGCAGCGGTCCGATTATGCGTTTGGGCAAGCACCATACTTGCATCCAAATGGAAGACCGGGAGACGCGAGACCGTAAAATTCCAACCCGCCTCTCCGAGCCAACGCTCCGAATCCTTGCGCTACATATCGAAGTTTCGCAAAGGATAATTGGTTATTTTAACATCATTAATAATCACTTATAAAAGCGCGATTATTTAAAGCTGGCGAGTGGAACAAGATGCCGAACACGAAAACCGGACCACCGAACGGCTGGATCGCATCGTGCGTTCTTTATGTCATACTCCGGCGCACGTGCCGTCGGTTTTACCCGCTCTTTGGCCGGCCATGGGCCGGGTGTTTTTCCAAGGTTTGGAACTTTGCCCGGCTACCTGAGATACGATATAAACAACGCATGAGTTCCGGTGAGAAACACAGGTGCCTGCACGCGGTTTTTTCCGGGCGGGTGCAGGGCGTCGGCTTCCGGTATACGGTATGCGAGCTGGCCGCATCCCGTCAGGTGACCGGGTTTGTGAAAAACCTGTGGGACGGAACGGTGGAACTCAAGGCCGAAGGCCCGTTGCAGGAGCTGCATGCTTTGCTGCAGGCCATTCGGGCATCGCGGCTCAGGCGGTATATTGTGAAGGATCAGATCCAATGGCTGGAAGCCGGCGGCAAGTATAAAGGTTTCGGAATAGAATTTTAATGAAGTATGCAATTTTAGGCGATATCCATGCCAACCTCGAAGCATTGTCGGCGGTCCTGAAGGATGCTGAAGAACTGGGGGTAACACACTATGCCTGCACCGGGGATGTGGTGGGTTACAACGCCGACCCGAAGGCCTGCCTGCAGAAGATCCGCTCGCTCGACTGTAAAGTGGTTCAGGGCAATCACGACTATTATGCGGCGTGCAACGAAAACATGGAACTCTTCACGCCAATGGCCCAGAAGAGCATCCGCTGGACCCGGAAACACCTGTCGCCTTTTGAGCGCAAATACCTCCGGCACCTGCCGCTCATCATCGACATCGAAAACTTCACCATTGTGCACAGTTCGCTGAGCAACCCGCACCGCTGGAACTATATTTTCAAACGCAAAGCGGCCGATGCCAATTTCCGCAACCAGTTTAACAACGTCTGCTTTTTCGGCCACACCCACGTGCCGCTCGCCTTCGTTAAAGGCGAAACGATTGAAAAGGGATTTTACGAAACGCTGACTATCCGGCCGAACTATCAGTATCTGATCAACGTCGGGAGTGTCGGGCAGCCGAGGGACCGGAATCCGAAAGCGGCGTATGTGATCTACGATCTCGACGCGCAGACCGTCACCATGCGTCGCGTGGATTATGATATGCCGACGACGCAGAAAAAAATCCGCGCCGCCGGGCTACCGTTCCGCAATGCGCTGCGGCTCTCACACGGACGCTAGACCGCGGCCGGAGTTTCGCGGAGTTCAAACCGTACGACGTCGCCCACGAGCCGGGCGTGCAGCAGGGCCGCGGCAATTTCCAGATCGTGCCGGCTTCTGATTTTCATATTGGTCCAGCCGGCTTCCACCAGATGGGTTTCCGCAGGTGCGGTAACCAGGGCCGATTCGTCATCGATCAGTTTCACCCCTTTGTTACGCGTCTCAACAATACTTTTGATGACATTGATTTTAAAAGCCTGCGGTGTCTGCGCGGTCCAGACCGTATTGCGGTCCAGCGTTTCGCCGACACGCATGCCTTTCGGAGCGATTTTGACCGAGTCCTCCACTTTGTGCGCCGCAATGGAACTCCCGTAACGCTTGGCGCCCTTAACGGTTTCGGCCAGGATTTTTTTCGACAGAAACGGCCGCGAGGCTTCGTGAATCACCACCACCGACGGATCGCTCGGTATTTTGCTGAACACGGTGCGCAGCGAGCTCATACGGCTTGCGCCGCCGATGACCACGCCCCGGACTTTGGTGCAGCCGTAACGACGGATAATCTGCATGGCGGCGTCAACGCGCTCTTTGCTCACCACAACGATGACGCGGTCGATGCAGGAGGCTTCCTCCAGCGTTTTCAGTGAATGCGACAGAATCGGGCCGCTGCCCAGTGTAAGAAATGCCGCCTCAGTGCCCGGCGCTATTTCCTCCTGTTTTCCACACGCGATGATGATGGCTATAACACTCATTGAATCCTCCTTGAATTACCCCATAACCTGCACTTAATCACGTGTTTACAATTTTTAAAAGAAAAGATCAAGTTCTGCATCCCATCTATTTCCTTTTCTTTCCGCCCGCAAAGGGACAACCTGCCCCTGTGGAAGCAAAACCAACCATGCTGATTTTCTATGACGGCGATTGTCCGCTGTGCTGCGCCAAACGCGATTTCCTGCAGCGCCGCGACCGCAAAGGTGTATTGCAGTTTTCCAATATCCGGGCGCTGGATTTCCAGCCTCTGGAAAACCTGCCGGATCGGGATACCCTCGCCTTCGAAATCCACTCGATCGCGCCCGACGGCCGCGTCCTTCGGGCGATGGAAGTGATTCGCGAAGCCTACCGCATGATC
>JBFJYX010000048.1:0-12022 GCA_041622415.1 Pontiella sp. | reverse complement strand
GTGCGACTCTGTGTCCTCTAGCGCAGCGGGTGGTTAAACCATAAAGCAGTTGTTACAGAAACCGCGGATGAACGCGAATCGACATTAATTTTTCACCACGGAGGCCACGGAGGACTCAGAGGAATTATGGCTTCGGCGACTACATATCGGGAATGTCGTTTTTTCTGGAGGGACAGCGTCCCCGCTGTCCGTGGACGATGAGGACATCGTCCCTCCACGCAACTCACCACATTTAACCGTCGCATCCTTATTTAAATTCAACCTGCACTTGCAGCTCATCGCCTTTGGCGAGCTTAACGGCGCGATAGTGCCCGCCATATTCAGATGAAGTCATGGCCTCCGGCCGACTGCACGTGAGCGTCGCAATCTCTGCCGGAAACTTGAGATCGAAGGCCGAATCGCGCTCCGCATGCAGCGTAATCTCCATATTCTTTTTCGCCATGTCCCACTTCGCCGAAACACTTGCGCCGGTGCGCGTCATCAGCCCGTAAAATTCGCCGTCAGCCCATTCCTTCGGCAATGCCGGCAGGATGCGCAGCATATCGCCGGTCGATCCGCACAGCATTTCCATCACGGCAGCCGGAATACCGAAGTTCGCATCCATCTGGAACGGCGCACTGGTTCCCCAGAGGAAATCCATCGTCACGCCCATACGGCGCCAGTCGTTGTGGTACGTGAAAAGGTTCTGTCCCAGGCAGCAGCGCGCCAGAATATCCAGCGCCCCGAGCGCACGGTCTCCCTCGCCCAGGCGGGCATACACATTCGCCATGTGCGCCAGCGACCAGCCGGTCTGCGATTTCAAGCCGATCACCAAACGCTTCTCAATCGCCACACGGCAGGCTTCGTACAGCTCCGGACTGGATTCCGCCGTAATTTCCTGCCCCGGGAACAGCGGATAAAGGTGCGACTGATGGCGGTGCTCATAGTTGTCTTTAAAGTCCGGATGCAGCCACTCCTTCAGCGCACCGTCTTCATTAATTTCATATTCCGGCATCGCCGCCAGCGCCTGCTTCCATCGTTTTACCCCCGCCTGCTCAACGCCCGCGGTTTCGCACGCTTCAATCAGATTACCGAAGACCTCTTTCGCAATCGCCACCGCAATCGTGGAATTGATCTGCACCTTGATCTTATTCTCCCTGCCCGTCTTGGGATCGACCAGCATTTTATCTTTCGGCTGGTTTTCCGGCGACTGCGACGGCAGGAACATGTTTTTGCC
Source organism: Pontiella sp. (assembly GCA_041622415.1). Taxonomy (GTDB): domain Bacteria; phylum Verrucomicrobiota; class Kiritimatiellia; order Kiritimatiellales; family Pontiellaceae; genus Pontiella. The sequence goes on along the minus strand of JBFJYX010000048.1, from coordinate 10,806 downwards.
GTCCGGCCCTTTCACCATGTAATCCTCATAAAAGAGCGCGACCTCTTTCATAAACGGAATGGCCCGCGTTTTCAGGAATTCCTCGTCGCCGGTGAACAGATAGTAATCATAGTAAAACGACGCGAGCCAGCCGGCGGCGTCGGTCCAGTAGACCACGTGCGGCGCGGTGTGGCGCATCACGCCGGAGTCGGGCGACATAAACGGCGGAATATAAATCCCGCGGCAGCCCCACAGCTGTTTCGCGTTGTAGCGGAATTCATCCATGTGGGCATCGAAGTAGTCATAAAACGCCATCATCGATTCCTTCATATTGCCGGGCAGCGCCTGCCAATACGTCATCTGCAGGTTTTCGTTGATGCCGTACAGCCCGCTCCACGGCGGACGGTAGTCGCCGTTCCAGATGCCCTGCAGCCCGGCGGGATAGCCACCGGCGCGGCTGCTGGAAATCAGGAGATAGCGGCCATAATCGAACAGCCTTTCAATCAGCTCCGGCGACGCGGGATGCTGATACGCATCCAGCAAAAGCAGCTCATTCGGTGTATCGCGTTTACCTGTGTCATTAATGCGGATCCCCATGGAATTAAATTTTGCCCGGTGCAGCGGCGCATGGCGCGCAAACAGCGCCGCATAGTCGGAACCGACCGAGGCCAGCGTTTGCTTCAGGCGCGGCACCGCCCGGTCGCCCGGCTCGTTGGCATAGAATCCCACCAGCAGCAGCACGTCATCGGCACCCTGATAATGAATGGTTTCCTCGTCGGTGCGCAGGGTTCCGCTTTTCGCCACCACGCGCAGTACGCCGCCGAATTCGCCGCCGTCGGTGCCGTCGGCGCGGAACTCGACAAATTCACCCGACGCGGACGTGCTCCAGGTAAACTCCGGTTTAAAAAGTTTGCCGTTCTGCTCCACGGCATCGCGCAGGTCATGGATATCGAGCGTCACATGGCCACTGACGGCGCCGGTCTGATCCGCCGTGATCTGCATGACCGAAAGATCATCCGGAATCGAAACAAAAAGGCGCCGGGAAAACTGAACATCTCCGTCCTTCCACTGCACCACAGCTTCACCGGTTTCAAAATCAAGCGTGCGGGAATAGTTTTCGAACATCCGGTCGGTTTCGGTGCAGACCTGCAGATCGAAGGCGGGGTGATAAACGCCGTTGCGGGCATTGAAGTCCTTTTCCTTCAGCTTATTCGTATAATGCCGGTTGGCTTCCTGGTATTTCCCGGCCAGCAGTAATTCACGAACCACCGGCAACTCTTCCGACATGTCCGGCACTTCATCAATCCTGCCCATGTACCAGAGCTCATTGTGGTTGAAGAGAATGGTTTCCTCATTCACCGAGCCGTACACCATCGCACCGATCTGCCCGTTACCCACCGGCAGCGCTTCGCGCCATTGACTCGACGGCGTAATCATCGTCATGCCCCGCCGATAGGCCGCCGGCTGCGCCGCGGCACACCCGGCCGCCAGCACCAGAAGTCCGAATACCGTCCGTTTTACCATCGCTGCTTTTTTCATTTCATTCCCGTTTATGGTGTCGCTGTCCCGTCAGCACTGAACCCATCGACCCGCGGATCGAATCACTCCGTTCGCATTCCATCATAGTCCATTGCCGCAAACCGTATATCCTGCGTTTGTGGGATACCGCTCCGCCTGCCAAAAAAACGGAGCCTGAAGGGGGACCCTTCAGACTCCGGCGATCACGCGGTTCAGCCGCATCAATGGCGTGCGTTCATTCAGGAGAAACGACCACCAGCTTCCAGAAAATATGAACGCCGTTACGGTCGAAGATTTCGAAGATAAGCTCATGGTTTCCGGAACCGTCTTCGACATCGGACAGCAGCTTGACGCCGGCCGTATCCGTCCCGGCCACAGACCACTCATCGAGCAGGTCGTCGGCAAACCACAGCTGCACTTCCAACCCGTCGGCTATCGCCTCGTTGACCGCGGTCACGGTCATCGTCCCGTCCGGCTGGCGCTGCGGCACCACGGTCTGGCCGATGGCAAATTCGATCCGGTCGGGCGTACCGTTCATATTATGATCCGCCTGAACATCCGCCGGAATCCCGTTGGAATTGGCCCAGCGCTGGAAATACCCCGGCTCAAAATCCATCACCACGGAATCCATGATGGGCGGAATCCCCGCCACCACCGTATCATCCACGCGGAACTCAAACTGGAAGCCGTATCCGGCCGGCAGGCCGGACATATCGATCTGCGCCGGCGCGGTGGTCACCACACGGGCATAGCCGGGTGTATAGTCATAGGTCTCGCTAACCGTCTGCCACGCGGTCCACTGGTCAACCGCGCCGTCGCCGTCGGCATCAACCCCGGCGCGCGCTTCCACCCCGTCGACCCAGGGCCCCGGACTGACGAAGTCATCCTGCTGGGTAATCAGATAAAACTGTCCTTCGGCAAATCCAATGGTTGGATCCGGATGGCCGCCGCTCTTGATATCGTTCACCAGCGTATACTGCTCATAAATCGAATCGCTCGTGAACAGGGCGACCGACATCGTGCTGCCGTCCGCATGGTCATAGTCGCCGAACAGATAATACCGCTCACCCACTTTGATGGACGTCCAGTCGCCAAAGGCGTCCTGCTCCGGTTCATGAATCTCATAGTACAGCGGGTTGCTGATATGGGTGCCGGCCACATGCGGATGCGTATAGCTTCCGTAGGTACCGGTCGGCACGGTGCGCAGGTCAATCGGCGGCACGTGTTCATCCGGTGTAAAACCGCTGATCGCGTCGGGACTGCTCGCATGGGTATTGATCGGCGAGTCCCAGGAATGGGTGCTGGCTTTGATCGGCGTCCAGTCCTCGGAAATAATATGGAACAGGCCGTCCGCGTTATCCCGAATCACCGACGAGTCCGATCCGTGCGACGGATCGTTGAAAACCATACCCAGGAACGAACCGGGAGCCCCGTCTTTCAGGTCGTCGTCAATATACAGATGCGGGGTATGGTCATTCGGATAATCCAGGAAAATGTAAAACTGCCCGTCTTTGTATTCAGCCGTCGTCACCCACTTGTACGTCCCCGTCGTCACCTGCCCGTGATACGTCCAGTCCACCATATTGGTGCTGTGCCAGGCATGATAGCCGTCGGTCGCGTTATTCACTCGAACCTCATCGAGAAAATAATAATCGCCGTCCCCGGCCGGCAGTAAAATCGGCGCATTCTGGTCGTGCGGCTGCACCCCGGAAACGGGCGCCCAGTTCTCCCACACCGGCGATTGGCCGAAGGTGACTGTCCGCGCTGTTTTCTTCGCCGGGAACATCTTCACGACACTGGTAAACCGGCTGCTGTCCGCCGTCGGCTCGGCAAATCCACCGGCAATCGACAGGTTTTGATTACTCAATGTCGACGCCGACCATTCGGCCGCGTCATCAATCGCCCACTGCGCCCCGAAATCGCCGGAATACGTAAAGCTCAGCGCGGCCGACGCCGTATTCGCATAACCCGCATCATAGGCACTGGTCACCGCGCCGGCCGGCAGCGAAACCTCCACGATGCCCGGGGACGCCGGCAAAATCTTCACCGCAAAATATTTACTGTGGGTGGAGGCATAATACCCCTCATGCGAATAGCTGCGCCCCTGCGTTTCGATCGATGCCACGGAGCCGTTGACCACGGAGATATCGCCCGCTTCAAAACCGGTAATCTCCTGCGTAAAGGTGAAGTACACGGTATATTCCGCAACATCGGTGCTGAGCTTTCCGTGCAGCACCACATCCGGATTCACCGGCGCGGCATAGGAAACGCCCAGAATATCAGATGCGGTATTGCCGAGCTGATCGCCATCCAGATCGGTCACCGCATCTGCCGGGAGGCTGATGCGAACGTAGCCTTCAGCGGCGGGCACGATGTCCACCGCATAGCCGATGCCGGACCCGGTCAGGTTCGAAGCCGTTCCGTTCATTACCGTAAAATCACTCAGCGCCAGTCCCGTCACCGGCTCATCGAACAGCACGTCGACTGAAAATGTATCCCCGGCAAAAGATGCCGCGGTCGAGAGCGTCACCGACGGCCTCTCACTGCCCGGTGCCAGATAAAAGACGCTGATCAGGTTCGATGCCGGGTTCGGATTGCCATCGCCGTCGATGTCCGTGACCACTCCCGCCGGCAGCTGGATGGTTACATCGCCGTTCGCGGCCGGGGTCACTTCGATATAAAACGTATCGTTGCTCTCTGTAATGCCGGACGCGGTAATGGAACCGTTCACCACATCAAAATCGGCCACCTGCAGCCCGGTCACCGGTTCGGTAAAGGTGCCGTTTACGATGAACGGCGCGGAAACCTGGTTCGTGGCGGTGGTCAAGGTCGGCACCGGTGCGGAGCTGGCCGTGCGGATCTGGTAGGCGTTGATATGCGCGTTGCCCATATTGACTGCATCATACGTCAACGACTGCGTGCCGCCATCCGCAATGAAGGTGCCGATCGAATACTGCCCCGGCGTGGATGTGAGCCTCACCGAGTTTCCATGGCCGTCACCGAAATCCATCTGGCGGTCGGTATAGCGGGTATCCACAAACCAGACCTGAATCATATAGGCCGTTCCGGCGGTCAGATTTCCGCCGCCGACGCTGATCGTACCCAGGTTCGCGCCGCCGCCATAATCAATCGTGCTGAGCAGGCCGTTATATTCAGCATCTCCCGTGCTGTCCGCCGGAAATGAATCCAATGCGTTGCTCTGGTTCAGCAGGGTGCCGGTGCCGGTGAACAGCACACCGTTCACAGTCCGGCTTGCGACGCCGTTCGCGCCGGCATTGAACGCCTCAACCAGCATGCCGTCGGTCACCACATCCGAGGCCGATGCAATATCCGCAGCCGTTCCCCAGCTAATGACCGCCGCCGGCGCGGCCAGCGGAATTGACAGGAGCATGGATAAAAAAACAGGTGTAATCCTTTTCATGGAGCGACCCTTATCTCGTTTATGTTCAAACATTCCAACAACCGGATACGTTACGCCATAATCCGCAATCCGTAACCCTACCCAATCGGGTATTGCTTAAACATAAAATCGGTCTGTCACACTCAGTGCCGGGCTGCGCGGATTTTTCCAACCCTTGGAAAGCCGCTATTTGAAGTCCACATGTTCAAGTTTCACCACCACCGTATTCGGCCAGCGTTTGTTGTTGTAGATCCGCTGCGCGCGCATTACGGAAATCTCCAGCCCCTCCGGGGTTTGTTTGAAGGCCGACTGCGGGTCCGCATTTTTCTGGTATTCAAGGAATTTACTGTTCTGGCCCAGCACGAAAATCTTCGTGTCACCCGTTGCTTTCAGCTCTTTAAGCACAATATTTTTGCGCTCGCCGTATTTCCATTTGTTCTTTTCCCCTGAAAATTCGGTCAGGAAAACATAGACCGCCGTTCCGTCCTTGGACTGCGTGTAGTAAATGCCGTCTTCGCCGACCACTTTACAGGGGCGGATGTCGTGGATTGCTTCGTCATTAATGAACATCCAGAGCGCCAGCTCGCGGAAGCGCCGCTCCTGCTCAAAGGGAATGACGCCGCGGGGATCGGGGCCGACATTGATCAGCAGGTTACCGCCCTTCGCGCGGGTTTCGATCAGCATATTAATCAGCTCGGTGCCGGATTTATACTCTTCGTTGGTCGGTTTGTACTGCCACTGATTGCCCAGCGTAAAGCAGGATTCCCACGGTCCCGCCAGCGGCTCTTTCGGCAGGCGCTGTTCCGGCGTTTCCATTTCGCCGCGCGTCACCAGGCAGTTCGGCTGTTTTTGATGGATATACTGCGTCAGCTCCTCCATGCCCCGCCCGTCGAAAAACATCACATCGATTTCGCCATAGTTTGAAAACAGCTCATCCAGCTGTTTCTTATTATAAACGCCCAGCTCATCAAAGCCGTCATCCATGCGTCCGGCGGCACGGCGGATATCCCGACCGTTGCGATGCTGGAAGATAAAGTCCTCCGGCGAAAAATAAAACCCGACCTTCAGGCCGTGGCGGCGGCAGGCCTCGACATAGTCCTTCACGATGTCTTTGCCGTACGGCGTATTCATGATGTTGAAATCGGTGGTCTTGGTGTCCCACATACAGAACCCGTTGTGGTGCTTCGTCGTAAACACCATGTATTTCACCCCGGCGAGCTTCGCAATTTCCATCCACTCATCCGGGTTATAATCGCGCGGGTTAAAGGTTTTCGGCAGTTCGTTGATGTAGCGGTCCACATACTGGTCCGACGCGCCGACCATCGAATGGCTGATCACCGAGCCGAGCTGCGAATCGTGCGACCAGTGCACAAACATCCCCAGCCCCCAGTCCATAAACTCCTCTTCGCGCTGCTCGTCGTTCAGCAGCGGACCGCGACTGTTCACCTTCAGGGCTTCCGCAACCGGGCTCAGCATCAGCAGCGCCAAACCGGTCGCCAAAATCTTATACCTGTCTTTTTTATTGCTCATGGGATTCTCCTTTTCAAAAAATCACGGTTATAAACGAACGGTTTCCATCGTAATTCCCCGACGTCTTATTTCACTTTTTTCTTATAGGCAGGATTGGTCTCCGGCATGGATGCAATGGCCTTTTTAAACAGCGCATACACCTCTTTCTGTTCGGCGGTAAACTGTTCCGCCGGAATCGGGCTGAGTTCTTCGCGATCGTTCACGATGTCGTAAAACAGCCCGTTTCCGTGCAGTTTATATTTTTGATTGTGAACCCAAATGAGCTCATCTTCGCCCAGTTCATCCGGAATCCAGCTCCAGCTCTTCGGCCAGTAATACTGAAAAATCCACTCCCGCGGTTTCCCCGGTTCACCCCGGCACTGCGGCCAGAAACTGCGCCCGTCGAGCTCGGCCTCCGGCAGCTCCGCGTTTCCGATGTCCGCCAGGGTCGGAAGCACATCGGAGAAATCGAGGATGTCTGCGCATCGTATCCCGGCCGGGACGGTGCCCGGGCAGCGTACAATCATCGGTGAGTGCGTGCCGCGATCGTGCGGAACCCCTTTTTTACCGTCCACGATTTTTCCGAACGATTCATAGGTGAGCGCCCGGTTCGTTCCGTTATCGCTGCAGAAAAAGACCACCGTGTCGTCCGCAAGCCCCATGGCCTCCAGTCCATCGATAACTTTCCCCACGCACTTGTCCATGTAGCGGATCATGTCCTTGAAGTTTTCCTGCGAATCCTTGCGGTCGCGAACGTCACTGTCCGGGGTCGTAACGAACGGGCCATGAACGAGGAGCATCGGGTAGTAGACCAAAAACGGCCCCTCCCGGTTTTGCTCAATGAATTCCAGAATCGATTGAACGCAAAGATCCGGGCCGAAATCATCCTTGCCATAGGTGGTAAACGTTCCGTTCACATCGAAGCTGGGCTCCAAATAGCGGCTCCCCAGTCCCGACGCGGTATTCCAGAGCAGCCAGGAATCGAAACCGGCCTGTCGGGTTGGAGTGCCGCCTTTAGCATCCAGCTGCCATTTGCCGGCCACATGTGTTTTGTACCCTGCCTGCTTGAGCATGTGGGCAAAGGTGATCTCAGACGATGCCAGTGAGCCGAAACCGATGTAGTTCCGGATGCCGCTGCGCCCCGTCATCAATTTCACGCGGCTGGGCGTGCACTTGGGCGTCGAATATGCCTGTTCAAACGTCATCCCCTCAGCCGCCATCTGGTCGAGCCGCGGCGTCCAGGATTCTCGCGCACCGTACGCACCGAAATTGTTATCGTACGCAATGTCATCGGCCATGATGAGGACAATATTCTTTGCGGGCGCACTGAATGCGGCACCGCTGAATGAAAGAAACAGCATCAAAGCGAATGGTACAAAACCGTTTTTGGCAGACATCCCGTTCTCCTTCGTTCCTATTGAGCCTTGAGCTTAATGTCCAGATCGCCGAGCCATTCGCGACATGCGGGATACCAGTTGACCCCCTTTAAACCGTGGCCGCCGGTTTCGGAAACCATGATTTTCGCATTTCCGCCTGCCCCGATCAGCGCTTTTTCATACGCCACGCCGCCGGTGAAAAACGCGGCATCATCTTTGGCATACACCATGAAGGTCGGGGCAATGTTGTCTTTCATGGGAAACTCGGCCGACAGCTCCGGTCCGGCGTTTCCCTCCAACAGATATGCCGCAGAGGTCAGGATCACGAAAGCCGGCTCGCAGCTCATGGAGTCCGCCGCATCGACTGTCGAATAGGCTGATTTTTTATAGTTCTGGCTCAGCCGGGCAACCAGATGTCCGCCGGCGGAACTGCCCAGCACCCCGAGCTGGTCCGGGTCGATGTTCCAATCCCTGGAACGATGCCGAATCACCCGCATTGCGCGCTGTACATCCGCAAACGCCGCTTCGCGATCATCCGGAACCGTGTACCGGAGCATGAATACCGTAATCCCGCACGCATTCAGCCAGTCAATCACCTCCGACTTAGGGGTCAGATGCTTATATCCGCCGCCCGGACAATACAGCACGGCGGGCGTCGGGCCCTCCGCCTGTGCCGGGAAAACGACCAGATGCGGATCGGTCACGTTTTCGTAGCGAATCTTGCCGCGGTTAGAGACATCATAACGAAGCCGGTTCGGCTCCCCGCCGACCTGATTCATCGGCCACAGGCGAACGACCGGCTGACCGGCAGCCATGGGATCCTGCTTTTTATTCAGTTCTTCCAGGATGACAGCGGCCACCCGTTCCGCGAGTGCCTGCGATCCCTCAGGGTTGAAGTGCACATTCTGCGGCTGCTGCCACTCCGCCAGGTGCGGCAGGCAATAGGCATGCAGATCGTTCACCCGGATCTGGTTTTCCTCCATGATTTTCACGGCAACGGCATTGTACTCAACCGGAGCCTCCGGCGTGCGGAGCGGGTTCAGCGTTCCGGGCACAACCGGCGTGGTGGTCGCAAAAACCAACCGGGCATCCGTCCTGCGCAGGGCTGCGACAATTTCCCTCAGATTCACCTCATATTCCTGAGGTGTGGACTGCTGCGGATCGTTCGGGTCGTTCGACTTCTCATTGGTATGCGGTTTTTTGACATGTTTGAGATCATGCAGCCCCCAGTTAAAATGAATCACATCCCAGTCGTGCGCCTTCAACATCGGTTCACTGATCCTCAACCCGGCCACAGTTCCGTTACAGTTCTTTGGACGCGTTCCATCGGCACTCACCGGACGGTATACATTGGCCTTGCCTTTCAACAACGCCCGCACCTGGCGCGTATAGCCGATCGAGATGGAATCGCCCAGAATCAGAACATTCGGCAGTGCAGGATCCGGCGTAAACGTCCAATCCGTATTTCGGTTGATCTCTGCATGCGACCCGGCCTCCGGGGCGGCGTGCAGACTGATGGTGCTGATGCAAAGCAATGCCGTCACACCGGTCGCGAATCGATTCATTCTGTTTTTCATGTTCACATGATCCTTATTTTGATGCGACGGTTGCGCCTATGACTCCAGCACCACCGTCTCCAGCTCTTCACCGCGCTCATTGACCAGACGGAAGGTCGCCTGCGGAACGCCATCGACCGCACGGAATGAAAATTCGCCAAAGGCCCAGGACCGGCTGGGCAGCCCGAACAGCTGGGCACTCCGGTCTTCTCCGAATGCACCGGGTCCGGGTACGCCGCCCAGGGTGGCGACTTCAAACTCGTAGATCTTTTTATTTCCAGGCCTTGGAATAGCAAAGCCGCGCGCGCCATGGCGGTCGCCGCAAAGCAGGATCACCTGCGAACGCTCCTTGGCATCGATCTCTTTGAAAATCTCCTCGCGTCCTTCCTTGTCCCAGGTGCCCCAGCTGTCTTTTCCATTGGAAATGTAATCGCTCCACATTGTGCCGCCGCTGAGCAGAATATAAGGTGACGTGGATTCGCGGATCTGCTGTTTCAGCCAGTCCATCTGCTCTTTGCCGAGGAACGAATTCAATTCACCCCGCTCCTCCTGGATTCGGCAGGACCGCGTGTCCAGGGCAATGAAATGAATCGGCCCGATTTTAGTCTGGAAATAGATGCCCTTGCGTTCCACCTCCCGATCCGGGTTGTTCCAATGGGTCTGCCAGCTTTTGCGCAGCCCGACAGGATCAATCGAGTGGCCTCTCGTTGAGGTGCCGCCCGAATCGTCGCCCCAATAGTCGTGGTCATCCCAGAGCGCAAAGATCGGAACATTCGCGGCCAGCTGCTGCCACGGGCGGGACAGATTGCGCAGCAGATAATCCGCCTGAACCAGCCCGTAGTTACACCCGCGGCCGTCCACGGCGGAATCGCCGAGCACCAGCATCGCGCGGCTGCCCCGCTCGCGCACCAGTTTCATCAGCTCCGGACGATACAGCCCGACTTTATGAAAACAGGTGCCGAAGGCAATCTTGAAGGGCTGGTCTGAAAGCATTTCCGGGGCCGTGACAAAGTCGCCGCCCCCGAGCATGCGGCCCTTTGAGTCCGTCACGGTGTAGGTATAGCGCGTGTCCGCCACAAGACCCTCGCACCGTACCGACTGAATGCGCTCCACAGCGCCCGAGGAAAATGATTTAGACGCCCCGCCCGCTGTCGGCGTCAGCTGCACTTTAACCGAGCCCGGCTCCGGCAGATGCACCCACACCGATACACCGGCGGATGTGATATCGCCCAGCATCGGCCCGCCCACCTGCGGGCGATTGAACGTTCGGCAAACCTCGGCCAGCGCCGCCGCCGGATTCGGGCCGGTCAGCGCCGCGCGACCGCCGGTATAAAAATCAAGCACTGCCTGCGGCTGCTCGACGTATTGATTCATGATCCGCAGATCAATTTCCAGTGTTCCTTTATGCGCTTCCTTCAGCGAGACGATCCGGGGATCGTCGGCATGCGCCATCAGCGTTCCGCCGGCC
>JBFJYX010000047.1:0-12040 GCA_041622415.1 Pontiella sp. | reverse complement strand
TATAGGACCCATATAATGCTGTAACGAGCACGAATCGTTCGTCGTTCAAACGGAGGGTCGCGGGGCCCGCGACCGGGCGAACAGCGTCCGCCCCTCCACCGTGCGGAATGCTCAACTGGAGGGTCGCTCGCCGAGCGACCGGGCAGACGGCCCTCTCCCCCGCACCCCCTCTCCCGCGAACAGGCTTATTTTATTGAAAGAAACCCTTGCTCAAGGGCAGGCGCCTCCGTATATTGCGCGGCTTAATCAACCGGAAGTCCCGGTTGGAAGCGAAGGCTGCCCGCGCCTCGGGCATGTCAAAGCGGATTGTTTAACTAAAATAGAGTAAACTATAAGGAGAGGCAAAATGACTGAGTCATTCACTAAGACTGTGTCTGTACAGGATCTGCTCGACGCAGGTCTGCACTTTGGTCACCAGACCAAACGTTGGAACCCGAAAATGAAGCGCTACATCCACGGCGCGAAAAACGGGATCTACATCATCGACCTGAACAAAACGATGTCCCAGCTCGAGCTGGCTAAAACCTTCCTGAACGACGTCGTTCTGCGCGGCGAAAAAATCCTTTTCGTCGGCACCAAAAAACAGGCTCGCGAAATTTTCCAGGAATGCGCGGAAGGCACCAACCAGCCCTACGTCATTCATCGCTGGCTCGGCGGCATGCTGACCAACAACAAAACCATCCGTTCTTCTGTAGCCCGTATGCGCGAACTGCAGAAAATGGAAAAAGACGGCTCCATGGATAAACTCCCGAAAAAGGAAATTTCCGTACTGCGCCGCGAGCTGAACAAGCTGGAACGCAACCTGTCCGGTATCGCCCAGATGGAAAAGAAACCCGGCGCCCTGTTTGTGGTTGACCTCAAACGTGAACGTCTGGCCCTGGCCGAAGCGCAACGCCTGAACATTCCGATCGTTGCGCTGGTTGACACCAACGCGGATCCGGACCTCGTTGACTACCCGATCCCGGGCAACGACGACTCCCTCCGTTCCATTGGCCTGATCTGCGACGTCCTCGGCGAAACCGTTAAAGCCGCTGACGCTGAATACTCCGCCAAAGCCAAAGCCGAGCGCGAAAAACGCGAAGCCGCTGAAGCTGAAGAGCGCACCAAAGCCAAGGCCGCCCGCGAAGAGCGCCAGAAAAAAGAAGCCGAAGATAAGAAGAAGCGCGAAGAAGTGCTGAAGAAAATCAAAGAGCAGAAGAAAAAAGCGGATGAAGCCAAAAAGGCCGAAGCCGCCGCTGCCCAGGCTGAAGAAGTAAAAGAAGCGCCGGCTGAAGAGCCGAAAGCTGAAGCGCCTGCCGCTGAAGAAGCACCGAAAGCCGAAGAATCTGACGTATCCGCCGAAGCTGAAGTGAAAGCGGAAGAGAAAAAAGAAGACTAACTTTCTGGAGACTTAATAAATGGCTATTACTGTAAAAATGATTAAGGAACTTCGCGATTCCACCTCCATGGGAATCGACGACTGCAAAAAGGCCCTCGAGCAGACCGACGGCGACTTTGAAGCAGCCGTTAAAATCCTTCGCGAAAAAGGCGCGGCCGTTGCGGCCAAACGTGCTTCCAAGGAAGCCAAAGAAGGTATGGTTGACGCGATCGTTTCCGACGACGGCAAATCCGCCGGCATGATCGAAGTCAACTGCGAAACCGACTTCGTGACCCGCAACGAAGACTTCCAGAAGTTTGTTGAAGAACTCCGTGTTGACGCCCTCAACCACGAGTCCGACAAAATGGCGGAAGACGTGAACGACAAGATCGAAGCTGTGATGGCCGCGATCGGCGAAAAAATCAAATTCCGTCGCAACGTCAAATGGACTGTTGAAGGCACCGGCTCCATCACCTCCTACATCCACATGGGCGGTAAAGTCGGCGTACTGCTGGAACTCGGCTTCGAAAAAGAAGAGACCGCAGCGTCCCCGGTTTATCAGGAACTGGCCAAAGACCTGACCCTGCACGTTGCAGCGGCCGCTCCGGCCTACCTGAAACGCGACGAAGTTCCGGCCGAAATGCTGGAAGAAGAAATGGACATCGCGCGCAAGCAGCTCGAAGGCAAGCCGGAAAACATCATGGAAGGCATCCTTAAGGGTAAAGCGAACAAGTTCTACAGCCTGATCTGCTTCCTGGAGCAGGGCTTTGTTAAAGAAGACAAAGTTTCCATCACCAAACTGCTGGAAGAAAAAGGCAAGGAACTCGGCGACACCATCACGGTTAAGCGCTACGTCCGCTACCAGCTCGGTGCATAATTCAATCGATCAGATTGAATGCAGAAAAGCCCGTCATTTTGGCGGGCTTTTTTTATGGTAGACGAAGCTTCCAGCTTCGTTGTCCGTCAGAGGTGCTCAACGAAGCAGGATGCTTCGTCTACATTTGAACATTCTTCTTCACTGTGCGCCAATCGAGGCCGGTGCGGCGGGCCACCTCGCCATAGTTGCCGTAGACGGCATAGAGGTCGCGGCAGTAGTTTTCCACCAGCTCCCGGGCCGTGAGGCTTCCGGACGCCATCGCCTGCTCCAGCGTCGTATCCGCCTGGGAACCCGCTGACGAATCGCCCGAATACGATCCCGTAATCATAATCCGGCGGATCGCCTGCTCCAGCTCGCGGACATTGCCGGGCCAGGCATAGTTGCGCCCCACATCCTCTTTGAGTTTTCCAATGATTGGAAGTTTCAGCTCCGCGCCGCAGATCCGCTCCATCAGGTGACCTGCGAGCAGCTCCAACTCTTTCGGCGTCTGCCGAATCCGCTCGCGCAGCGGCGGAACCGTAATAATGTCCGAGCAGAGCCGGTAATAAAAGTCATCCCGGAATTCGCCCGCCCGCCGAAGCTCGTCGATGGATTTATTGGTGGCGGCAATCACCCGCCCGTTAAACCGCAGCTTTTCATGGCTGCCCACCGGCGAAAACGTACGCTCCTGCAGCACCTGCAGCAGCTTGATCTGGATCGGAATGCCCACATCCCCGATTTCATCCAGGAAGATGGCGCCGTACGCACTGCAGCGCGAAAAGATCCCCTCGTGCTTTTCAATCGCTCCGGTAAACGCCCCCTTACGATGCCCGAACAACTCCGATTCAATCAGCGATGCCGGATACTGCGAAAGGTTGATCGAAACAAACGCGCGGGTAAAACTCTCCTCAAATTTCTGCGCATTCGGATTAAAGGGAATATAGCCCGACCGTCCGATCGCCGCCGCGGCCGCGCCCTTGCCTGATCCGGTCTCTCCGAGCAGCAGCGTGGAAAAATCCTCCATGCGGTGCCATAAACACGATTCATACCACGCAATTTCGTGCGTAAATATATTATCCCAAAGCTGCGCGCGCAGCTTTTTCATCGCCGGCGATTCACCGACCAGCCCCGTCGAAATAAAATAGTAGGCGCGGCGAATCTGATAAAACATCGCCACATACCGCCGGGCATCTTCGCGGCCGAATCCGAACCCGGTCAAATCTTCCAGACATTGGAAGGCGAAAGGCGCGCGCAGCGATTCATCACCCGCCCGGATCTGCTCCTCGATCAGCCGGTCAAACTGATCCATGTAGCGGTGGAAAATGTGGAACAGAACACTGACGCCCACCGCCCGGACGTCCTCACCGCCATCGCGATCAATCACGATGTCGCCGGATTTCCGAAGCTGCCCGATTTCCTCCTCCAGCCTCGTCAGCAGCGGGCGAAGCATCGAATGCCAGTCGGCCGCCTCATCCGCCCCGACGATCTGGCGGTCGATATCCACCCGTTTCTCGCTGAACGGATTACTGAACGCCGCCTGCGACACCATTCTAAAAATGTTTTTATCCATGCATAATGTGTACATATGTTGTTCATTAAATGTCTACATGCAAACACGCCTAAAATTCATCTAGATTCATTATCCATTCCTTTGCCGATACTTACACCAACCCCGTTTCCGCTGGCACACCCTGTGCATTAAGGGGTGTTGTTGAACAACCAACCTTCAGGAGCGGAAATGAAAAATACATTCAAATGGTTAAACATCAGTCAGTTTACCGGGGCCTTTAACGATAATGCGTTTAAGATGACGGCGGTCATTGTTCTGGTTTCACTTTTGGGTGACCAGAGCCTGCCGACCGTCATTGCGATCTGCTCCGCGCTCTTCGTCATCCCCTTTATTCTTTTCTCCAATGCCGCCGGCACGCTGGCCGACCGGTTCAGCAAGAAAAGCATCATCATCGCGAGCAAATGGATGGAAGTCGGCCTGCTGGCCGTCTCGATTCCCGCGCTGCTTTCCGGCCTGGCCTGGCCGGTCTATGTTTTGCTGTTCCTGCTCTGCACCCAGAGCGCCCTCTTCGGACCGGCCAAACGCGGTATTGTGCCCGAGCTCGTGAAAGAGGAAGAGCTCTCCCGCGCCAACGGCTACCTCACGGCCGCCACTTACGTCGCCATCATTCTGGGTACCGCGCTGCCGGCGCTGATGATCGGTTATCTCGGGCTCAGCCCCCTGCTGGTGCTGGCGGTCTGCGCCGCGCTGGCCCTGACCGGCGCCTTTGCTTCGTATAAAATGGCCAACGTTCCGGCCTTTGGAAAAACGCGGCAGGCCTCGCCGTGGATCATTCCCGATGTCGTCCATGCGATGAAATCGCTCAAGGACGATAACTGGGCCAAACAGGCGGTGCTCGGTCTCGTGCTCTTCGGCGGCATCACAGCCCTGTTTCAGCAGACCCTCGTGCTCTATGGACGCGAAGCCCTCGGCATGACCGTTGAGCGCGCCCCCATGCTTTTCCCGCTGGCCGCCGTAGGCATCGGCATCGGCGCCCTGCTGACCGGCCGGCTTTCAAAACATACGATTGAAATCGGCCTGATTCCGGTCGGCGCTCTGGGTGTGATGTTCAGCGCCATCGGCCTTTCGCTGGCTGCCGGACCGATCGTGATCGGCGGATGGATTATTCTGCTCGGCATGGGCTGCGGCATGTACCTGGTTCCGCTCAATGCCTTTCTGCAGCAGCGCGTTCCCGCCGATAAACGCGGCGCGGTTTTCGGCGCCACCGGCTTTCTGAGTTTCTCCACCATGGTGGCGGCCTCCGGCTTGTTTTACCTGCTCACCAAAGGCTTTCACATGAATGCCCGCGGCTGCGTACTGGTCACCGGCCTGATCGCCGCGGTCCCGGCCGTAATCGCCTGCCTGCGCCTGCCGGGTTTCTTTACGCGCTTCTGGCTGATCCGCCTCGTCAACCGCCTGTATAAAATCCGTTTCCAGGGATTGGAAAACCTGCCGCGCGAAGGCGGAGCGCTGCTGATCTGCAACCACACGGCCTATGCCGATGCCCTGCTGCTGCAGGCCGCCACCGGCCGCCCCATCCGCTTCGTGATGTCGCGCGATGTTTTCAAAACCTGGAAGTGGGCCTACCCCTTCTTCAAACTCACCGACTGCATTCCGATCCATACCTCCGACGGACCGCGCGCCCTGGCCCGATCGCTGAAGGAAGCGCGCGAGGCCATGGAAGCCGGCGCCATTGTCGGAGTCTTTCCGGAAGGCGCACTGACCACCAACGGCAACCTGATGAAATTCAACAAGGGCTTCGAGAAGATTGCCCGCAACAGCGGATGCCCGATCATTCCGGCGCACATCGGAAATATCTGGGGCAGCATCTTCAGTTTTAAAAACGGCAAGCCGGGCCTCCGCAAGCCGGAGCAGTTCCCCCGCCCGGTCTCCGTGCGCTTCGGCAAAGCACTGCCGACCGATACTCCGGCCGACGAAGCGCGCCGCATGATTGCCGAACTCGGTGCCGACTATGCCGCCGAGCAGAGCCTGAAACCCGGTAACACGCTGTCGCACACCTTTATTGCCCAGGCCCGCCGCAACTGGTTCCGGCCGATTGCCTCCGACACGCTCGGACAGAACGCGACCTACGGCAAACTGCTGATCGGATCTATCGCCCTGGCCAACCGGCTCAAACCGCAGCTGAAGAACCGGAAAAATATCGGCATTTTCCTGCCGACCTCCGTGGGCAATGTGCTGACCAACCTGGCGCTGACCCTCGCCGGTAAAACAACCGTCAATATGAACTGGACCGCGTCTTCGGATGCGCTGGCCTCGGCCGTGAAACAGGCGAAGATCAAATATGTTATCACCTCGCGCCGTTTCCTGCAGAAAACCGAACAGCCGGATCTGCCGGTGCGCTGGATCTACCTGGAAGACGCGCTGAAAAACCTCGGCCGCATGGAAAAATTCCGCGCCATCCGCGCCGCCCTGCTGGCCTCGCCGAAACACCTGGCCGGCGGACGCGAGCCGCAGCCGGGCGACCTCGCCACGATCATTTTTTCCTCCGGCACCACCGGCATGCCGAAGGGCGTAATGCTCAGCCACGCCAATATGCTCTCGAACGTGGAATCCACGCAGGCGGTCCAGGCCTTCACCCCGAAAGATTCCATGTGCGCGGTCCTTCCGCTGTTCCACGCCTTCGGCTATCTGGGCCTGATGTGGTGGCCGCTGCTCAAAGGCATCCGCGTCGCCTATCACCCCAATCCGCTGCAGACCGCCCGCGTCATCCGTCTGATTAAAGAAGAAAAACTGACCGCCCTGCTGGCCACGCCGACCTTCCTGCAGGCCTACACCCGCAAAGCCGCAACCGAAGATTTCCAATCATTGGAACACGTAATCACCGGCGGCGAAAAACTGCGCACCGATGTGGCCGCAGCGTTTAAAGCAAAATTCAATCTCCAGCCCCTGGAAGGCTATGGCTGCACCGAGCTTTCGCCGGTGGCGCTGCTCAGCCTTAAAAACGGATTCCGCGCCGGCAGTGCCGGACAGCCGCTGCCGGGCGTGGCGGTTCGCATCGTGAACCCGGAAACCCGCGAAACCCTGCCCGATGGCGAAGAGGGCCTGATGCTGATCAAGGGTCCCAATGTGATGCAGGGCTACCTCAACCTGCCGGAGAAAACGGCCGAAGTCCTGCAGGATGGCTGGTACAACACCGGCGATATCGCAAAAATGGATCCGCGCGGCTTTGTCTATATCAGCGGCCGCCTTTCGCGCTTCAGTAAAATCGGCGGTGAGATGGTTCCGCACGGGGCGATTGAAGAAGCCCTGCAGCAGGTCGCCGGAACCGAAGAGCCGTGCGTCGCCGTGGTCGGTGTTGAAGACCGCGCCAAAGGCGAGCAGCTCGCCGTCTGCTATACCCCGGCCGCCGGCGATCCGGAAACCCTGATTTCCAAACTCCGGAACCTGGGCCTCCCGAACCTGTGGATTCCGCGCGCCGCCAACTTTTTCAACCTGCCGGAACTTCCCATCCTTGGAACCGGAAAACTCGACCTGCAGTCCATCTGTAAAACCGTGAGGGCATCATGAAAACGATACTGATAACCGGACTGCTTGTCATGACCGCGCTTCTGCTGCATGGAACCCCCAAATTTCACACCTGCGCAGGTGTGAAAAAACAGGAAACCGTCGTTCTGCTCCACGGGCTGGCCCGTTCGGCCAAAGCGATGAACAAGCTGGAGAAAAAGCTGAACGCCGAGGGATACACCGTCATTAACCACGACTATCCTTCAACTTCCGCCACGATCGAGGAACTGACCGCCGACATTTTCCAGACATTGGAACCGGAAATCGCCGATGCGGAGACCGTGCATTTTGTGACCCACTCCATGGGCGGCCTGATTCTGCGCGAACACCTGGAGAACCGGAAACTTCCAAACCTTGGAAGAGTGGTCATGCTCGCTCCGCCGAGCCGCGGCAGCGAGGTAACCGATAAACTCGGCGGCGTCTTCCTTTATAAATGGATTAACGGTCCGGCCGGGGATCAGCTGGGCACCAACGGCCACCCGCTCCGGCTGAAGGCGCCCGATTTTGAACTGGGCATTATTGCGGGTGACCGCTCGATCAACCCGGTTCTCTCCATGCTGATCCCCGGTCCGGACGATGGAAAAGTCGCGGTCGCCCGGGTCCGCCCCGCGGTCTACAGCGACTATCTCCAGCTCCACACCACGCATGCCACGATGATGTGGAACCGAACCGTGATTAAGCAGACCGTCCACTTTCTGCAAAACGGCCGCTTTCACGTAGACGGAGCATCCTGCTCCGTTAAGCTCCGAAGCCGCAGCACCACCGCGGATCAGAATGCAACCGGCACCTCCGGAGGTCCGTCATGATCAATATCACGGCAGCCTGGATCGGCTTTGCACTGGGTGCGGTATCGGGCGCGATTCCCGGTCTGTTCTTTCACCGTCAGGATTGGCTGGGCGGCTATACGTCGTGGCCGAGGCGCCTGATCCGGCTGGGGCATATTTCTTTCTTCGGCATCGGCTTCCTGAATCTCGGACTCGGGCTGACCGGCCTTGCGCTCGGCATCGATGCCGGCGTTTCATCCATCCTGATGATCGTCGGGGCGGTGATGATGCCGACGGTCTGTTACCTCAGCGCTTTCAAGCCGGCTTTCCGGCATCTGTTTTTCATTCCTGCAGGCGCCGTCCTGATTTCCATTTTGCTGTTTATTTTCAATGTATACGGAGCTTCCAGCTCCGCTGTGCACCCAAAGCCGGCACCTCCGGCAAAGATAATGGAGCAGGATGCTCCATCTACGTTCCAGAAAGGAGCCACACCATGAAAATTGCATTCATCGCCATGAGCGGCATTCGGGCCTGCGACCCCGAACTGCTTGAACTCGGACTGACCCTCCCGGGCTTTGTCGAACGCAGTAAACAGATTGCTTCGCTGCCCAGCCTCGGCCTGCTGACCCTGGCCGGCATGACCCCGGACCATCACGACATTCGGTATATTGAGGTGCCGGATCTTGCCGCCGAACCGAATGAACCGGAACTGTTCGATCTCGTGGCCATCTCCAGTTACAGCGCCCAGATTAATGAAGGCTATGAGCTGGCCCGGCGGTATCGGGAAGCCGGCATTCCGGTGGTGATGGGCGGGCCGCACGTGACCGCCCTGCCGCATGAGGCGCGCAAATACTGCACCTCGGTCATTATCGGCGAGGGGGAGCCGGTATGGCATGAAGTACTGGCCGATGCGGAACGCGGAAAACTCAAGGTGTTTTATGATGCCCGCAACCGCTACTTTGACCTGGCCGATGCTCCGATGCCCGCGTTTGAGCTGCTGGATATTGAAAAATACAACCGCCTCACGGTGCAGACGAGCCGGGGCTGCCCGCATAACTGCGCGTTCTGCGCCGGCTCCAACCTGATCTGCAATCACTATAAGCAGAAGCCGGCCGAAAAGGTGCTCGCCGAGATCGATAAAATCGGTGCGATCTGGCCCCATCCGTTTATTGAGTTTGCGGACGACAACAGCTTTGTGAACAAAGCCTATTGGAAAGCGCTGCTGCCCGAACTGAAAAAGCGGCGGATCAAATGGTTCACCGAAACCGACCTGTCCGTCGCCGAGGATCCGGAGCTGCTGCGCCTGATGCGGGAATCCGGATGCGCCCAGGTCCTGATCGGTCTTGAAAGCCCGACCCTCGACCCGCTGGATCATCTGGAAATCAACAGCAACTGGAAACTCAACCGCTTCGCGAAATACAAGGACGCCGTTCAGACCATCCAGTCGCACGGCATCACCGTGAACGGATGTTTTATCGTCGGGCTCGACGGGCAGACCACGGCGGTGTTTGATGACATCTACACGTTTGTCAAAGAGGCCGAGCTGTATGAAGTCCAGATCACGATCCTCACGGCCTTTCCCGGCACCCCGCTGTATGAGCAGCTCAAAAAAGAAAACCGGCTGATCGAACCGACCAACTGGAAGAAGTGCACGTTGTTCGATCTGAACTTCCGGCCGCGCGATATGAACGCAGCAGAATTGACGGGCGGATTCCGGCAGCTTGGTGTAAAACTCTACTCGGAGGCATTCACAAGGTGGCGGCGGGACACGTTCAAATCCAACCTCAGGAAGTCGGCCCGCAGCGACCGGATGTGTGCTTAGGCCAAGGAGAAGGCGATGCGAAAAGTCTCATCTAAGAATATCCAATGGCTGGAAAAGGAACTGCCGATCCTGGAAAAGGCCGAAGTGGTTTCGGCTGAATCCGCGGGACGGATCAAATCCTATTACCAGACCCAGACCGTGAGTGGACTGCACTGGGCCGTGATTGCTTTTGCTGTGCTCGGCTCGCTGCTCATCGGCGGGGGCATCATCCTGCTCTTTGCGCATAACTGGGACGAGTTGAGCCGCCCCGCCCGCGCGGTGCTGTCGTTCTGCCCGCTGATTGCCGGGGCGCTGCTGAGCACGGCGGCGCTGCTGAAAAACGGCGGCCCCGCACTGCGGGAATCGGCCGGGATATTCCATTCGCTCATGGTGGGCGCATCGATTGCCCTCGTCGGCCAGACCTACCACCTGCCCGGCGACGCCCCCGCGTTCATGCTCACCTGGGCCCTGCTGGCCCTGCCCCTGCAGTTTCTGCTGAGCTCCACCGGCGCCTACCTGATTTACCTGGCGCTCATCGGCGGCTGGTCCATCGCCGCCCAGGCCGATCTCGGTCAGGCCGCGGCCTACTGGCTGCTGCTGCTTCCAGCCCTTGGAAAACTCTGGGGCATGCTGAAGATCAAGCGCCATGCGCCCGACACCCTCATCTCCTTCTACGGCCTGCTGATTGCGGTGCTGATTTCAACCGGCGTGGTTTTTGAAAAGACGGTGCCGGGTCTCTGGATCGCCGCCTACTCGGCGCTGCTCGGCGGCACCGCCCTGATGGGAATGAAATTATACGGCACCGAAGAGGGCTGGAGCAATCCCCCCAAAACCGTCGGGATCATCGGCATCGCCCTGCTCAGCTACCTGTTCACCTGGACCTATTTCTGGGACGGAATCGGCTGGGACTATGTCCGGCACAGCTGGCACCACAAACCCTGGGGCGAAACCTTTGATATTGCCATCACGCTGGTCTTCGTCCTCATCTGGCTGACCGGCACCTTCCGCACCATTCGGACGCGCACTTTCGAAACCATCGTGATCGCCGCATTTCCAGCCCTCAGCATTCTCTGCTTTCTCTTCGGCGTTTCCAGCGGAGACTATGCGGCAACAGCCAACGGACTGATCTTTGACGGCTTTATGCTGTTCTTCGGCATCATGTACATCGTGGTCGGCTGCCGGAACATCCGGCTGCGCCAGCTCAACGGCGGCATGGTCGTGGTATCGCTCCTGCTGATCACACGCTTCTTCGACGACCGGTTTTCGTTCGTCGCGCGCGGCATTATCTTTATCCTGCTCGGCTGCAGTTTTCTTCTGGCCAACGGCGTGATGCTGAAACGTAAAAAACAAGTGGAGGCGGTATCATGAAAAAGTTCTATCTCATTCTGCTGCTGCTCATCGTCTTCATTCAGCTGGCGGTTCCGGTCCGCATGATCATCAACCGCGAAAAGGTGCTGCGCGACGGCCAACGGTTCAGTTTTAAAACCCGGCCGATCGATCCGGCCGATCCCTTCCAGGGCCGGTTCGTCCGCCTGCAGATCCAGCAGGCCTACTGCACCATTCCGGAAGCCGAGGCGGAAGACTTCAGGGGAAAGCAGAAGATCTATGCCGCCATCGAGGTGGATGAGGAAGGCTATGCCCGGTTTACCGACGGCCACCGGAAAATCCCCGACACCTCCGCCTACCTGAAAACCCGGACGCGCGGCGGATACACGGCCATCAAGGATTCACCAAACTGCGAGATCCGGCTGCAGATCCCTTTTAACCGGTTTTATATGGAGGAGGAAAAAGCGCCGCGGGCGGAAATCATCGCCGCCGAGGCCTCGCGCCGGGGCGACTGCTGGGTGGATGTGCGGATTCTCAACGGCCGGGCCGTGATCGAAGATGTTTACGTGGAGGGCGAATCTATTCGCCGGCTTTCAGGCGCTCCTCCGCAATAACCTGATTGCAGATTTCGACGCACTCATCGCAGATCGCCACATTCTGTTCGGTGGCCGCAACAATAACGTCGACCTCATCTTCAGATCTTCCGCAGAATGAACAGTCCATAACGATCTCCAGCAACAAAAAAAGCCGCATACGCGGCTTGAAAAATGGTGGCTGAGGAGGGACTTGAACCCCCGACACGCGGATTATGATTCCGCTGCTCTGACCAACTGAGCTACTCAGCCATCGGTGATAAGAGGTG